>CAZIUA010000001.1:0-77189 GCA_964542315.1 uncultured Faecalibacterium sp.
TGGACTGGAGCGCGGCCAGGAACACCAGCGTCTGCACGCCGGAGCGGGAGATGAGGAGAAAATGTTCTCCACGAACTCGATGATGGGGTTGAGGTAGGTCATGGGGATGGAGGTGTAGCGCACCAGCATCATCGCCACGAAGCTTTCGGCGAAGAGGCCGCCGGTCTGCATCGTCTCCGAGCCGGTGGTGACGGTCAGCATGTCCGTGACCACATCCAGACCCAGGATGATGGGCAGGAAGAAGATCATACGGACGATGGCGCGCCCCTTGAACTGCCGGTTGGCCAGCAGCGCCAGGAACAGCGACAGCAGCGTGATCAGCGGCGCGTTGATGAGCATGTTGGTGTTCTCATCCGTGAAGACGCGCAGGATCTGGGTCTTGGAGGTGGACACCTCGGTGGTGAAGAGGTCAACGTAGTTTTTCAGGCCGATGTTTTCGAACTGCATCTGACCCACTTCGTCGATGGTGATCTTCTGGAAGGAATAGAAGATCGTCTCCCACAGGGGCTTGGCGAAGAACATCACAAAGCCGATGAGGAACGGCAGCAGGAACGTCACGCCGTAGAGCTTGCGTTTTGTGGTATAGGACAGTTTCACAGGGCGCCTCCTTCCTGGATGAGCAGATACGATTCCGCATCCACGCAGCCGTTTGCAGATTCATAGGGCAGAGCCGTGTAGTTGGTGATGACCTTGACGCCGTTGGCGTAGGTGGTCTGGAAGATATCCTTGTCCAGCATCTCGTGGTTGACAATCTGCTGACCGCCGATCACCGCACGCAGGTCCGCCAGCTGCTGGGACGCCTGGAGGATCTCGTCCTTCCAGCTTTCCCAGTTGATCGCGTAGTAGTTTTCATACGCGCTGGACTTGAGGATGTCGGGGTTCTTCGCGGAGACGGTGTACTTCACGCTCATGCCCAGCTCGGCACTCTGCATCAGGTAGTAGCCCAGGCTGCGGGAATGCAGGTTCACATCGCGGCCGACCACCTCGGTCAGACCGGTGAGCGCCAGCTGACGGAAGGGCACGGTGCAATAGAAGGATGCATACTCGCTGGACGTGCGGGAGACGTTCACGATGTAGTCCGCCATGGGCGCCACGTTCGACAGGGGATCGTTCAGCGTCAGCGCGGCGGAAGAGTGCAGGGCGTTCAGCGTATCCTCCACGATGAGGTTCGCCTCGACCGCGTTGATGATGTTATTGTAGCGGTAATCCGCAAACACATCGTGACCCAGGTCGCCGATGGCGAGGTTCAGGGTCAGCCCCTGCGACTGAAGGTCAGTGAGGAACTTCTCCGTCACATAGGGCAGGTACTTGGGGGAGATGCGGGTGTAAGACTGCTTCCAGGCGTTGTGGAACTGGCCGTCATCCGGCCTGTAGGCGTAGATCTCCGCCGCCTGATTGTTGAATCCCCGCAGCGCATGGAAGTAGGGGACGTAGGTGCGTCCGCCGTCATACACGCGGGAGAGGTTCACCTGGCAATAGAGCTTGGTGTCCTTCTTCGCGGCCGCCTCCAGCAGGGACTGCAGCTCCTGCGCCGTGCCGTTCTGCTTGATCAGGCGCGCGCCGTCATTCAGCTCGGAGGCCATACCGCCGTTGAACACGCCGTCATACTGCACGACGCTGCCCTCGGGGAGCGCCTCGATGATGGCCTGCACATCCGCGTAGGTGGACATGGAGGTGGTGACGTCGTGGGGGATGCCCGCGATGCGGTCCACCAGGGTGACAGCGCCCAGCACTTCCACATAGGTGGTGGGGCCTTCGGGGGTCGAAACTTCCACGCCGGTGGCGGCGGACAGGTAGTCGCGGTAGTCCATCGCCATGTCGAAGTAGCTCACTTCGCTGGTGTAGGGCTTGTAGCGGACGGTGAAGTCCACCGTGATGTGACCGGAATCCGCCACATAGGTGGGGCTGGAGGATGCGTAGGGGCCCTTGATCTTCACGCTGGCATGTTCGAGGGTGTCCACGGACACATATGCCTTGTTCGTGCCGGTGTAGGTGGCCTTCTTGCCGGAACCGCTCTTGCTGCCCAGGGTGATGTGGAGATTGGCGGTATCCTCGCCGTTCTCGATGATGGCGAGCATGCCGTGGGTGGAGGGCTCCACGCCGTTGATGACGCCAAAGAGCGGCATCCGCAGCTCCTCCGCGTATTCGGACATGAAGTAGTAGTCCGCGTAGTAGTTGTTGTCCATGAAGGGACGGTCATACTTGGTCATGCTGCCCACGAAGGTGTTGAAGCGCATCAGCGCGCCGGAACCATCGGGAGCAAGGAAGTAGCCGTCGTTCTCCGCGCTGGCCGCTTCGGCAACGAAGTTGGGCAGCAGGGCGATGCGCTGCATCTTGTAGAAGGTGTTGCCTGCGGTGATCTCGCCCGTGCGGATGCGCGCGATCAGGTCGCCGTTATCCAGGGTGAATTCCACCGCCAGGTCGAACTGCGCCGGCTCATGGAAGGTGGGCGTGGTGCCGAAGGCGGCGCAGTCCTCGATGAGCATCTCGCGGGTGTAGCCGATCAGGCCGGTCAGGGCGATCAGACCGTCACGCAGGGAGGGGGCAGGGCTCACACCGGAGAAGAACTGGTCGTAGCTCTCCACGCCTGCGGTGGGGTTCTTGCGGTAGCACTGGTTCAGCATGTCCAGATAGCGCTGGTGCTGCTTGGCATCGATCGTTCCATCTTCCAGCAGCCTGTCCACGCCCGGCAGGATGAAATTCTCATACCGCTCGGTGGGGAAGCGGGGCGGCAGGTACTCCAGGTACACCTTGGAGTTGCCCTCGTTGACGTTCATCTCGATGCGGACGCCGTTTGCGATATGGAACATGCGGTAGGTCTGGAAGGCCACGCAGTTCTCGTAGGAATTCCACACCGTTTCCTTGTTGTCCTCGCCGCGGAAGGTCAGCTCCAGCAGCGCCTTGGACGCCAGATCGTCCGCCGCAGCGCCCTCCATCGCGGAGGACCAGCTCAGGCCGGTGGCATCATCGGTGAGGGTCAGGGTGAGGTTCTCGGTGTCCAGGGTGAGGGTGCGGCCGTTCTGCTGGGCGACGGTGACGGTGCCGCCGATGGCGATCTCCTCACCGACGGCGGTGGAGATGCTCTCGGGGTGGGGGACATACGCCGCCTTCAGGGAGAAGGCCGGCGCGTAGTAGATCAGCGCGCAGACGATGGCGACAAAGGCCAGGATGCCCAGCGTCCAGGAGATGGGGTGCGCACCGTAGATATTCTTGATTTTCTCTTTCATGCGTGCGTACACCTCCTTAAATGCGGCGCATCAGCTCTTCGAACACGCTGGTGCAGAAGTTGACCATACGCTCCAGCATGGTGAAGATCAGAATGCCGATGAACAGGATGACAGCCGCAGCCACGATGCTCATGATGATGGACATGATGCTGCCGCCAAAGCCATACTCATGGATGGTCGTCAGACCGGCAATGACCAGGAAGGCAAAGTACACATAGCACAGCAGCTGGATGGAGGTGAGGATCATGACCTCCTCCTGGGTGACGTAGTTGCTGGCAAAGGTGACGATGCCATCGCCGATGATGAGCACGGTCAGGCTGTAGCACAGGACGATGAAGATATCCTTCATCTTGCCCTTGCCGTTGAAGAGCGTGGTGATCGTCCAGTTCGAGACGGTAAAGAGCACCACCACGGAGATCACCGACACGAACAGGGACACAGCGTCCATCTTGTTCAGGTCATTGGTGTTCATGATGAAGCCCGTGTACTGGAACTTGATGCAGTTCAGCACGGCGTAGGCGATGAGCAGCAGCGTCGCGATGAGCAGGCTGCCGTGATCGCGGAAACGGATCTCGAAGAAGCCATCGAAGGGGTGGATCAGCGAATACCCCCAGTAATGGAGCTTGTCTTTCATGGCTGGCTTCATGCTTTCGCCCCCTTCTTTTGCTTGCTGTGGTAGGCCACCTCGCTGCCCAGCACGCCGCCGACGAAGACGACAGCGATGACGGCGATCACCCAGAAGTGGTCCTTCATCACCTGGCTGCGGTAGCCCTTATAGGCCTTGGAGTAGAATTCGCGGTTGTTGCCGAGCTTGAAGTTGTACATCGCGCCCTCGTAGTCTTCCTTCATCAGCAGGTTCTTGCCGATGCCGACATAGGCCGTCTCGAGGTTGGCGCAAAGGCGAAGCGCATCCTGGAAGTGGGCAGTGGCCACATCCCATTCGCCGTTGTAGTACGCTTCGTTGGCCTTGAGCAGCGCCAGACCGAAGTCGGTGGGCTCGAAGATGTAGGCGGACTTCAGGTCGCTGTCGCCGATGATGAGCTTGTCGCCCAGCCAGGCGATGGCACTGGGGGTCTTGAACTGGCCCACCGCGCTGCCCTTGGCGCCGAAGACGCACAGCAGCTCGCCGTCGAAGTTGTACAGGAAGATGTGGCCGTAGGTCTTGTCCGCCACGGCGTAGGTGCCGTAGGGCTTGACCGCGATGTCCACAAAGGCGGAGGACTTCTCGGTGAACAGGTCACCGATGACGGGCTTGTTGCCCATCTCGCGCAGGACGTTCTTGCCGGCGGAATTCAGGCGGAAGACGCTGGCCTGCGCGGCGGAATCGCTGCTGACCGCCATGACGAAACCTTCGCCGTCCAGGGTGACGTTGTTGAACGCCGGGGCGTAGGTCTTGCCCATCTTCTCCTTCTGCTTGTCGGAGGCGATGGACTTCCACAGGTAGTCGATCATGTTGATCTGCGGCTCATTCACGCCGAAATAGCGGGAGAAGCTGCCGTCCTCATTCAGCTCGATGATGCCCTCGTAGGAGGACTGCACGACCACATAGATGCGGTCGGCGTTGTCCACCGTGACCTTGGAGGGCTTGAACTCGGTCGTGCCGGTCATGTCATCCGGGCGGAGGATGGCGCGCTTGAACACGAAGGTCTCGCCGTCGAGCACCAGCAGGCGCTGGTTGCCCGTGTCGCAGATGTACAGCTCGTTGTTCTTCTCGTGGTAGAACGCGCCCTCGGGGTTGGTGAGGGTGACGTTCTGGCCATTGACCTGCGCGTTCTTCTTGTTCTCGTCCTTCACATTCTTGATGAAGGAGAGGTAATGACCGTCAGCATCCAGGACGTAGATGATGGAGTTGGTACGGTCGGTGATGAAGATGCGGCCGTCTTCGCTGGTGGCGATGTCCGTGACGGTCTCGATGGTACGGCCGGTCTTGGTCACGCTGTCAGAGTTGATAATCTGGCTGAGCACGAAGGGCGCGGGGGTGGACTTGAGGTAGCCGTTGAAGTCGAAGGTGTAGCCCTCATAGATGGTGCTGGAGCCATCCGCCGCAAAGGCGACGCTGCCAAGGAAGAGGGAGGCCGCCAGCAGCAGAAGCAGGAATCGTTTCATCATCTGTGCGCCTCCTTAATCCTTCATGCCCGAGGTGGACATGGTTTCGATGACGTTGGACTGGGAAATGACGAACACCGCCACGGGCACCAGCATCATGATGAGGGAGACCGCGGAGGAGACGCCGGTACGGGCGATACCGCCGGAGACCAGCTGGCTCAGCACGTAGGAGACGGGCTTGAGCTCCTCGGAGTAGATGAACACACCGCCGGTGGTGCCCCACATCTGCTGGAAGGACAGGATGATCAGCGTGATCCAGGCGGGCTTGCACAGGGGCATGATGATCTTCCAGTAGATGGTGAACTCATGCGCACCGTCGATGGTGGCGGCCTCGATGACGCTGTCGGGGATCTGGCCGATGAAGTTCTTCATCAGATACAGGCCCAGCGTGCCGCCCACCGCCGTCAGGATGACCGCCCAATACGTATCCACCAGACCCAGGTAGGTCATGATGAGGTAGTTGGGGATGGCCGTGACGGAGGAGGAGAACATCAGCGCGTAGACGATCAGCTCGCTCATCAGCCTGGAGCCAGGGAAGGTGTACTTTGCCAGCGCGAAGGCCGCCAGGGAGCCCAGCAGCACCGTGCCGAGCGTACCCAGACCGGTGATGACCGCAGTGTTGAAGATGTAGCGGCTCAGCGGCACGTCGAAGGACTCCAGGATGAAGCTCAGGTCGTAGAAGTTGTTCAGTGTGGGGTTATCCACCGTCAGCTTGGGCGGGAAGATGAAGATCTCGCTCATGGGCTTGAAGGCGGACACAACGATGTAGATCAGGGGGAACAGGGAAAAGATGCCGAACAGCCCCAGGAAGACCATCAGGGCGATATCCACCGCCAGGGAGCGGCGGGTACGCAGCTTGCGGCGGCGCAGCCATGCACGCAGGCCGGTCTTCTTCGGAGGCTTCGGGTAAAGATCCTTCTTTTTCTTTGCCATTCTCTCCACCTCCTTAACCAATCTTGCGCAGGACCTTCTGCACGAGAATGTTGCAGAAGAGCATCAGCAGGAACAGGAACACAGCGATCGTACAGGCATAACCCATCTCGTAGCGGAGGTTGCCGTAGTCATGCAGGTGCGTCATGATGGTGTGGCCTGCATAGTTGACGGACGGGAAACCCACCAGGTCCAGGGAGATCTGGCTGACGGAGAAGGAGTTGGTGATCTGCATCACCGCGCCGAACATCAGCTGGGGCTTCATCGCAGGCAGGGTGATGTACCACAGCTCCTGCCAGCGGTTCTTGATGCCTTCCACCGCACCGGCCTCATACATGGCGCGGTCAACGGTCTGCAGACCGGCGATGAAGGACAGGAAGGACACGCCCAGGCTCATCCAGATCTGCACAACGATCAGGATGGGCATGATGTAGGCCTCAGTGGTCAGCCAGTAGATGGGCTCCTGCAGGATACCCAGCTTCATCAGCCAGGCATTGGCATAGCCGTAGGTATCGGAGGAGAAGATCAGCTTCCACACCAGGTACACATTGCCGGAGATGGAGGGCGCGTAGAACACCAGCGTCATGATGGCGCGGGGGATGCGCGGCAGCTCGTTGATCAGCCAGGCGAAGATGAAGCACATGATGTAGGACAGCGGGCCGGTCAGGATGGCGAACACCAGCGTGTTCTTGATGGCGGTGAGGAAGACGTCGTCCTCGACGATGAGGGTGACGTAGTTCTCCAGACCGATCCATTCCGGCATGGTGGTCATGTTGAAGGACGTGAAGCTCAGGAAGATGGCAGCGGCCACCGGCAGCACCGTGAACAGGATGAACACGATGGCAAAGGGAGCCACCATGAGGTATTGGTTGCGGTATTTCTTGAGCGAAGCGCCCAGAGGCAGCTTGTTTGCGGTCGTCATAGGTGTCTTCCCTCCTTTACTTGACGGTATTGAGGCCGAATTCCACGCGCTTCTTGGTCAGCTCGCGGTCGATGTCGCGGATGTTCAGGTACAGCGTCTCGCGCGGATTCGCCAGGTCTGACACCACGTCCTCGAAGGCGTAGGAGATCATACGCGTGTTCATGTAGTAGCCGGGCACGGCGGGCATGCTGGTCAGATGCTCATACTGAGCGAGCAGCTGCGCGCTCTCGGCGTTGGACCAGGGCAGGTTGCGGATAACATTGGGGTCAGCCGCGGGATAGCGGGCCGCCGCGCCCATGATGGCCTCCAGTGTGGTGGCGTAGGAAGTCTGCTGGGCGGTGTCATTCCACCACTTAACGAACTCCCAGGCTGCGTCCTTGTCCTTGGCGCCCTTCATGATGACGGTCTGGACGGTATCGCAGACATAGGTGTTGTCGATGCTGCCATCGGGCATTTCCGTGCCGGGGAAGGCGGAGAAGCTCCACAGGCCCTTGATCTCCGGCGCGAAGATCTCCAGTGTGCAGTAGGTGGTGTAATCCGTCACGCCGATGGGCATTTCGCCCGTGCGGAAGCGGTTGTTGAAGTCCACCTGCACCTCCAGGCCGTGGACGGTGAACAGGTCGGTGAACCACTTGAAGGCCTGCATGGTCTCGTCGGAATACAGCGCGGAGGAAATGCCGTAGTCGATGCCTTCACCCGTGTAGATGTCGCCGCCGTTCTGATAGACCATGGCGGAGAAGACGTTCAGGCCGGTGGCCACGCGGGTGGAGGGCATGTAGAAGCCGTAGTTTTCGCGGTTGAGCACGGGGATCATCTCCATGATCTCCGTCCAGGTGGTGGGGACCTCCAGATCCAGCGCTTCCAGCACATCCTCGCGGTAGAAGAGCATCTGGAAGGTCACCTGCTCGGGGATGCCGTAGGCGTCATCGCCGAACTTGGTGGAGCGCAGCACGCCCTCGCTGTAGCGGGAGACGTACTCCTCGTAATCGGCATAGTCGGAGAGCTTGACGGTCGCGCCGCGCATCGCGAAGTCCTGCGCGGTGGCCTGGGACAGGCCGATGACCACGTCAGGGCCGTTGCCGGCCAGGGCGGCACGCAGCACCACGTCCGTGGGGATCAGCTGCAGGTTGACGGCAATGTCGGTGTTGGGGGAGAAGGTCTCGTCGATCATGTTCTGGATGATCTGCGCCTGCTCGCGGCCGGAGGAGGCCATCCACACCTTCACGGAGGCGGACTTGGTCTGGCCGTTGTCATCCGCCACGACGCTGCTGGTGGAATGGAAGAAGGTCGCGAAGAAACGCTGCGTCTCGGCGACGACACCCTCAAACCAGCCCTCGGTGGACTTGGGCAGGGAAGCCGTATCCGCGGAGAGCATGACGCTGTCCAGCTCCAGGGGCATGGTGGACACGTTGACGATCCAGGTGCCCAGGGCGGAAATGTTGTTCTTGAGCTGGCTGAGTTCCTTGACGATGTTCTCGGGATCCTCGGCCAGACCCTGGGCCTGGATGGCCATCTTCTCCAGCAGGGCGGTGTTTTCGCCCTTTTCGCCGGTGATGGCGACCATCTGATCCACCAGGGCAAAGAGGCGTTCGCTCTCCGTCTCCATGGTGGAAACGAAGGTCGGTACCTTCTTGACAATCTCGTAGTCGATGAACAGGCTGGGCGCCTGGCCGGTGATCTGGATGGTGGACAGGTACAGGCTGTTCAGGTTGCGGAGGGATTCCTCCACCTCGCTCAGCACGCCGCCGATGCCGCCCATCACGCATTCGAGCTTGATGTCGTTCACGCCTGCGTGCAGGTAGACGTAGTAGGGTTCGCCCTCGGCGTTGGCGAAGGTGTAATTCTGCATGGTGCCGGCATAGCCGAAGCCGATGACTTCCGCCTCAGCGAAGGGCACTTCGCCATTGACGGACAGGCGGCGGTAGCTGGTCACGCCGCGGGAGGACTGGCGGCCCTTGAAGGTCAGGACGTACAGGCCGTCCGCAGGCACCTCGATCTGCCAGGTGATGGCGTCACCGGGCTGGGCCCAGTTATCCGCACCGATGGTGGGGTAGAGGATGTGCCAGGCGTGGTAGGGCTCCAGCGCCGCATCGGAGTAGTTCTTCTGCACAGTGATGGAGGGGGAGGACTTCAGGATGTCCTGCGTGGCGTTCACATAGGACAGCTCGGTGGCCTCCTGGCCTTCCTTGGGGGCGCGGCGTTCGGCCTGGCCGATGATGACATCACCGGCATAGGGCTGGCCCTGCTGTTCCCAGGCGGAGAGCACGTTCTCGTAGGTATCCAGCACAGGCGCGGCCTTGAAGGACAGGCTCAGCACCTCCAGCGGCTCCTTCACCGCGTCGAAGGTGAGGGTATGCTCGCCCTTGCTCAGGTGGAAGATCAGCGCATCGCCGGAGCGGCGGTCGTAGTCCTCAAGGAAGATGGTCTGCGCGGCGAAGATCTCCTCGGCGTTGGGACGGATCTCGTTCTCGTTCTTCAGGCGGATGTCCACATCGTGCCAGATGCGCTTGAAGACGATCTGGTTCAGCGCATCGTAGGCGGCCTCGCCGTCGATGAGCACGCGGCGCTGGATGTCGGAGGTCGTTCCGGCCAGCGCCATGTAGCTGATCTCCAGGTTGTAGAAGCCGTCCTCGGGCACGGTGAAGGCCCAGGTGATGGCACCGGTATCGCCGGTATCCACACCATCGGTCAGGGCCTGGGCGTTGGAATCCGCACTCTTTTCAAAGGCGAACACATCCAGGTCGATCACCGCATCGGACAGGATGCCGTCGTAGCCGTGGGCATCCAGGTAGGTTTGGTAGGTGCGCTCACGGGAAATGCTGACTCCCGTGGCGGGCGTGGCGTAATGGCCCTGTTCGTCGCCGGTCAAAACGATCACAAGGGCCACGACGGCTGCGATGGCTGCGATGGCGATGACGACACACAGCGCGATGAACCACTTCTGCTGGTAGATTTTCTTGTTTCCCTTCTTGGTCACGGGCTTGTTTCACCCCTTCTGCGTTAATCAACGCTGCATAACGCGGACTCCCTGGCGGAAGCCGCGCAGCGTCTGTCCGACTCCATCTCGTTCATGGAGCCTGCGTTATGCAGCGGTAAGGCGGAGCGGCGCGCAGGCAGCTCCACCTTGGCTGTTGAATCAGAATGGGCGGGCGCTTTCAGGCATCAGCCCTCGAACGCCCGCCCGAATGTAGGTTAGGGTCTCACAGTTGAGCTGGATTACTCAGCGACGACCTCGACGGTGATCTCCACGGAGGTGGTGTTGCCGGCGTAGT
Source organism: uncultured Faecalibacterium sp. (assembly GCA_964542315.1). Lineage (GTDB taxonomy): Bacteria > Bacillota > Clostridia > Christensenellales > Aristaeellaceae > UBA11524. Next base: position 10,458 of record CAZIUA010000001.1, read on the forward strand.
CGGTCACGGTCAGGGTCACGGGGTACACATCGGGCATGGAGGTGTCCAGCACGGACACGTCAGCCACGATCGCAGCCTTCAGGTCCAGACCGGAAGCATCCTTCGCCTCGGTGATGAAAGTGGTCCAATCGATGGTGGAAGCGTCGGTGTCCATCGCGATGGTGGGCAGCTCTTCCACGACGGTCAGGGTGGGGGCAGTGGTGTTGGCGGGATCATACACGATGACCTCGACCTTGGCGGAGCCTTCGTTGCCGGCCTTATCGGTGAAGATGGCCTTGGCCTTGTAGGTGCCGGCCACGGTCACGTCAACGCGGTCAGAGCCGTACTCATAGGTGGCCATAGCGGGATCCAGCACGCCGTCGAAGCCGTCCTCAGCGGAGAAGTACTGAGTCCAGTCGATGGTGCTCAGATCGGTGCCCATGGGAACGACCAGGTTGCCGGTCACGGTGACGGAGGGAGCCTGGTTGTCGTTCAGCTCGGTGGAGCCCAGGATGGCTTCCATCTCGGTGACGACGTCGGAGAACTTGCTCAGGTTCGCCTTGATGGCGACGTCGTAGGTGGGCATGCCGTCAACGCCGGCCAGGCCCTTGCCCATGATCTGATCCCAGGGATCGCGCATGCCGAGGTTGCCCGCAACGTCGTTGGGGATGCACTTCTCAGCGTTGAAGATGAAGGCATTCAGGACGCCCTCGCCGTAGGTCTCGTTGAAGATGTCCAGGCCGTACTTGGTGGCTTCGTCCTTCGCGACAGCAGCCTTGTAGTCGTCCATGGAGTCAACGCCGGCCTTCAGGGAGTAGTAGGTCTCCCAGTAGGTGCGGTAGGATTCCAGCGCCAGCTTGGTCATCTCGGGGGAGATGCCCTTCAGCACGCCGTCGATATCGCCAACAGAGATGACCTGCTGGTAAGCGGGATCGTAGGTGACGGTGCCGTCATCGTTCTTGGTGACCAGACGGTCAGCGGCCGGCCAGGGCATGATGGCGACGGACTCGCCAGCCTCGGTACGGGCGTCAACCTGGCCCTTGATGACCCAGATGGGGCAGTCAGCGAACACAGCAGCGCCGCGGCCGAAGTCGTAGCCGGCCTCGCACCACTGGGGCGTCCACTGGTCGTCGTACACGCCGCAGACCTGCATGTAGCCAGCATCCAGCAGCTTGCGGATGTAGGCGATGGCGTCGATGGACTCCTGGGAGTCAGCGATCACGCCGGTATTGCCGTAGATGCCGCCGCCGTTGGAGTACATCGCGGCCATGCCGGAGAAGCGGTAGTCGGTCTCATACGCGGCCACGTTGGACACCTTCGCGCCTTCGGGAGCGGGAGTGTTGGCATAGTGGGCAGCGATCTTGGCCAGGTACGCTTCGAAGTTGGACCAGGTCCACTCGCCGCGCTCCAGCATCTCCATGGGGTACAGGGTGGTGCCGTCAGCTTCCTTCAGGGCGTCAACAGCCTCCAGCTTGGTCAGGTTGACCAGCAGGGTGAAGTACTGGGTGAAGGAAATGTTGGCGTTGATGAAGTAGTTGTGGCCGAACACGGCAGTGGGCCACATCCAGTCAGCACCCTCGAACACGGAGGCATACTCGTCCAGGGGCTGCAGGATGTTCTGCGCCAGGACGGTGTTCTCGGAACCGGACCACATGCGGGCGATCTCGCAGCAGGGGTTGCCGGCCAGCACGGACAGCACCAGCTCAGAACGGGTGTCCTGCGCATACTGCACATGCACGATCTTGACGTTGTGCTTGTCCAGCACGGCGGCCTCAGCAGCCAGACGCAGCTGACGGTCGGATTCGTCGGTCATGGTGTAGTTGCCGGTGGTCTCGTCGATCATGTTTGGATCCTGACCAGCGGCCCAGTGGGTGCCCCAGCGGATGATGATGGGTTCTTCGTCAGCGGCGGCGAAAGGCACCACGGACAGGACCATCAGCATCGCCAGCAGCAGGGCAACGAACTTCTTCATGGGGAAGTCCTCCTCTCATATTAAGCAGATGCAACCGGTTTCAAGAAAGGCAAAAAGGATGCCTACTTTATAATCGGAAACATAACTGCTTGTTGCTTACATTTTAACGATATTTAGACAATCTGTCAAGAGATAAACTTCAGAAATTGATGGGATGCACAAAAGCGAAAACGATTCCATGCGAGAAAGAATCTGAATTTGTCGTGAACAAACGAAAAAGCAGGGCGTCCTTCCGCGCCAAGACGTGAAAAGACACCCTGAATCTGCTTTGACAGGAAAAATGTGTGAAGTGGCGTCGATTAGCCAAGATCAGGCTCATCCACCAGCATCGCGCGGCCGGACTTGCCCTCGGTCTCCACGATCAGCAGGGTATTCTCGCCTTCACGCAGCAGGGGCGCGGGGATGTACAGGCGCTTCTGCGGTCCGATCTCCCAGAAGCGGCCCAGGCAGAAGCCGTTCAGCGTCACGGTGCCCTTGCCCCATTCGGTCAGGTCGAGCCAGGTGTCGGCCTTTTCATCCACATGGAAGGTCATGTGATGCACGGCGGGCGCATGGGCAGCGGTTTCGCCCTGGGGCAGGAGGGAGGCCATCACGGCTTCGTCGCAGATGAACATATCCCAGCCGAACTTCTGATGGTCGTTGATGACCACGCCACTGTCGATACCCTTGCGCTGGTGCTCCAGCATGAAGGAGTAATTCACGCGGCCCATGTTCTCCATGAGGATCTCCAGCACAGCGCCCTTGCGGACGGGCACGGGGGTCTCGAAGCGATGGGCGGTCTTCAGGTCGTGGTCGTAGAGGGTCGCGATGATCTCGCCGTCCAGCAGGATGACCGCGCGGTCATTGGCGGACACCAGGCGGATGCTGCGCAGCTCGTCCTCGTTGGTCAGGACGGTGCGGTACAGGGTGTAGCCGTAATTCTGGCCCAGACGCTCCATGCTCATGGGGCAGACGCTGTGGATGGCGTCACGCTTGGCCAGCAGCTCGCACAGGGGCTGGGAGGCGACATGGACCGCTTCGCCGTAGGCCTTGCGCGGGATCTCGGGGATGTCGATGGCCGGGAGCGCACCCTTGCGCGCCTCGACGGCTTCCTTGAACAGGCGGTACTTCTCCGTGATGCGGCCGTCCTCGGTCAGCAGCGCGTCGTAGTCGTAGCTGGTCACGTCGGGGGTCAGCTTGTCGTAGTAGTTGGAACCGTTCATCAGGCCGAAGGACGTGCCGCCGTGGAACATGTAGATGTTCACATGGCCCATGTCGAGGATGTCGGCGAAATCCTTGGCGGAGGACGCCGCATCGGTGTGGGCATGCTTGCCGCAGCCCCAATGGTCGAACCAGCCGCACCAGAACTCCATGCACATCAGTGGCGAAATGCCCTGGGACTGCATGTAGGCGAAGCGCTCCTTGGCGTGGGAGCCGAAGTTGCCAGTCTGGAACACGCCGTCCACCTTGCCGCAGGCCAGCATGTCATGCTCGGGGCCGTCGGAGGTGACCAGGGGGACGTCGATGCCGCGCTCGATCATGCCGTCGCGCAGCTTGGCCAAATAGGTCTTGTCATCGCCGTAGGAGCCGTATTCGTTCTCCACCTGCATCATGATGATGGGGCCGCCGTGGGTGATCTGCAGGGGCGCCAGGCGGGGGAGCAGCTCGTCAAAATAGGCGAGGAATTCCTTCATATAAGGTTCGTAGTCGCAGCGGAAGCGCATGCCGTCCTGCGCCAGCAGCCAGGCCGGGAAGCCGCCGAACTCCCACTCAGCACAGATATAGGGGGAGGGGCGGATGATGACCCACAGCCCCAGCTCCTGGGCGATGCGGATGAAGGCGCACACGTCATGGTCGCCCTCGAAGTTGAATTCGCCGCGGTTGGGCTCATGGAAGTTCCACGGGATGTAGGTCTCCACCGTGTTGCAGCCCATCGCCTTGAGCTTGAGCAGACGGTCGCGCCAGTATTCCGGCACGACGCGAAAATAATGGATGGAACCGGAAATGACCTGGAACTTTTCGCCGTTGAGATAGAAATCGTCCTTGATCTGGAAGATGCCCACTTGTCAATAACCTCCGGGAGTCAGTTTTTCTTCTTATTTAATATGCATGCATGGTTCGCATGCGGGGGACGCTCATTTGCGCACCAGCAGGCCGTCCTTCTCCTCCACCTCGAAGAAGTAGGGACGTTCCTCCAGGTGGGTGTTGGGGGAGTGCAGGGTCATCATCAGCCGACCGTCCTTGGTGCGGAAGATCATGCCGTGGCCGCCATCCTTGCGGAAGAGAGGCTCCACCTGCTTGAATTCGCCGGTGATCTCGCCATTGGTGCTGCGCGCCAGTCCCTGGGTGTAGCCGTCCTTGGAGAAGGCCGCCCAGAGCATGAGCAGCGTGCCGTCCGCCGTGCGCCACAGGAAGGGGCCGTCCGTCACGAAGGAAGGCTTGCCCAGCACGGGCCGCCCGGGGACGATCCATTCCGCCTCGGAGGCGGTGAAGAGCAGGCGCGGCGGGCCGGCCGGGGAGGTCAGATCATCGCTGAGCTGCATCGCCCAGATCTCGCCGTCGATGGCCTGCACCCACTCGTGGCAGAAGACGATCCACGGCTTGCCCTGGCTGTCCACATGGAAGGTGCCGTCCAGGCATTCCCAGTCCGCAGGGGTGATGCGGCCGTCGCTGTGGGGGACGAAGGGACCCATGGGGCTGTCCGCCTTGAGGATGCAGGTGCCGCGGCACACACCTTCCGTCTTGAAGGAAGCAAACATGTAGAATGCGCCCTGCCACGGATGCACTTCGGGCGCCCAGTAGTTCATGTCCGCCCAGAAGGTGCCGTCATTATGGAAGACCTCGTGCGCATCCGACCAGTTTTCCAGATCGTCGGACACATACACATCGAAGCCATCCGCCGCGCCCCAGCAGGTTCCGCCGCGGGTGCCGTAGAGGTAATACTTGCCCTCATGCAGGAGGACATAGGGATCCCGGATGTTGATATCCGTCAGCCTCATATGCGAATAAACCTCCAAGAATTGTTGCCTGCCGTTAGTATAGCAAATCCGCGCGGAAAAAGCAATCCGGAAAACCGGCTTTTGCAGATTTGTCCCCGGCAGGAATCAGCAGGCGGCTGTCGAATCTCCAAGGGAAAAGGCGGAGGATGAGATCATGCTGGAAGAATACTTTGCTGCACACCCCATTCAGGCGGTGCGGTATGCGTCCCTGTTTCCGAATGCGGCGGAAAGGGACAGGTGGCAGGCGGTCGCGGCGGAAGACCGGGCGGATCTGCTTGACTTGGCGGAAGAGTGGCGCAGCCAGCCCTATCCCGTTCTGACGGCGGGGCATTATGCGGCCTACTGCCGCACGGGCAGCCGAAAGGCTTGCGAGGATCCCTATTTCGCGCGGCGCGTGAAGCTCTGCTCGGCGGCGCTTCATGTGGCTTTGACCGGCACGGATGCGCTGCTCACCGATGTGGAGGACGGTCTGTGGCTCCTGTGCGAGGAGACCACCTGGGCCATCAGCGCCCATGCAGGCCTAAACGATGCCCATCCTTTTCCGGATGACCGGGGGACGATCATCGACCTGTTTGCGGCTCAGACGGGGATGATCCTCTCCTTTGTGTGTCAGCTGCTGGATGGCATGCTGCATCCCGACCTGCGTGACCGCGTCCGCCGCGAGGTCGAACGGCGCGTCCTGCGCCCCTTTATGGAGAACGACGGCGAATGGTGGATGGGTTTCGTCCGCAAAAACCTGAACAACTGGACGCCCTGGATCGTATCCAATGTGCTGATGACGGCCAATGTCTGGCAGTATGGCGGCGACAGGCTGATCCTGCGTGCCAGCGGCATGGTGGATCGCTGGCTGCGGTGCGTGCCGGAGGATGGCGGCTGCGACGAGGGGGCGGCCTACTGGAATATGGCGGGCGGCGCCTTCCTGGATTGCCTGATGCTGCTGGAGAGCCTGTGCGGCGTGGATCTGTGGCAGGCGGAAAAGGTGCGGCGCATCATGGCGTATCCTTCACGCGTGTATCTGGGCAGCGGATGGTTCGCCAATTTCGCGGATTGCGATGCGCGCCCATGGCTCAGCGGCGAACGCCTGCAATATGCCGGCGAACGCACGGGGGATGCGGCGCTGATCCGCATGGGACAGGAGATGCGCGGCCGTCCCTCGGATGAACTGGCCGATACGCCCCATCTCTCCCGGCTGCTGATGCGGCTCTTTTCCCATCCGGCGAAGGCGAGCGCCATGCAGGCGCGTCCGGATGTGTGGCTGCCCGACCTGCAGGTGCGCATCGTACATCGCGGCGGCCTGTCAGCGGCGATGAAGGGCGGTCACAATGACGAGAGCCATAACCACAATGACGTGGGCAGCTTCCTGCTGATGGCGGATGGCGGCATGCAGGCGGTGGACGCAGGCAATATGGTCTACACTGCCAAGACCTTCTCCAGCCGCCGATATGAATTGTGGAATTGCCGCAGCCTGTATCACAGCGTGCCTGTCATCGGCGGTCAGGAGCAGCAGGCTGGCAGGGAATACGCCGCGCGGGATGTGCAGGCCACTGCGGACGGCATGACGCTGGACATGGCGGATGCCTATCCGGCGCAGGCGAAGGTCGCGCGATGCGTCCGCACGTTCCGCCTGACGGAGGAGCGTTTCACTGTGCAGGATGAGATCGCGTGCAGGGAGGCTCAGCCGGTCACATGGGTGCTGATGCTGCGCCATGAGCCGCTGCTGGTGCCGGGCGAAAGCGGATGCGCCCTGCGGGATCAGCGGATGCGTCTGCGCTGGGAGAGCGATGCGCCTCTGACCGTCCGGGCGGAGGCGATCGAAATCGACGATGCACGCATGGCCAAGACCTATCCGGGGACGCTGTGGCGGCTGATACTGACGGCGCCGCCGGCACGAGACCATGCGATGCGGATCTGCTTTGCATAATACGACCCAAACGGCATCGGGGGACATGAAAAAAAGGGGCGCCGCCTCCGCCATGGAGACAGCGCCCTTTTGTGTTGCCTTATTTGCCCTCAGCGATGAGGTTCTTGATGTCGCTGACCACATTGTTCATGCCGGTGGAGGCATCCTTGATGCTGGCGGCAATCTTGTCGCAGCCGTGCAGGACGGTGGTGTGGTCGCGGTTGCCGAAGACCTGGCCGATCTGGGGCAGGCTCAGGTTGGTCATTTCGCGCGTGAGGTACATGGCGATCTGCCGGGGGACGGTGATCTCCCTGCGGCGGGAGTGGCAGATCAGGTCATTGACGGTGATGGAGTAATAATCCGCCACGGTCTGCATGATGGACTGGGGCGTGATCTCCTTGCGGGTCTGGGTGGAGAACAGGTCGCGCAGCGCCTCGTTGCACAGGGCGACGGAGATTTCCTTCTTGGTCAGATTGGAGTAGGCCACCAGACGGGTCAGGCTGCCTTCCAGCTCACGGATGTTGGAGTCGATATGGCTGGCAATGGTCTCCAGCACGGCGCCGTCCACATTGATGTGCTCGGATTCGGCGCGGCGCTTGAGGATGGCGATACGCGTTTCGAAATCCGGCTTCTTGATGTCCGCCAGCAGGCCCCAGGCGAAACGGCTCTTCAGGCGATCCTCCAGACGGGCAATCTCCTGCGGCGGACGGTCCGACGTCAGGATGATCTGCTTGCCTGCGGTGTGCAGGGCGTTGAAGGTGTGGAAGAATTCCTCCTGGGTGGATTCCTTGCCGGCGATGAACTGGATATCGTCCACCATCAGCACATCCACATTGCGGAAGCGGTTGCGGAACTGGACGTTGCGGTTCTGCTGGATGGCGGAGATCAGCTCATTGGTGAACTGCTCGCCGGGGATGCAGAGGATGCGCTTGGTCGGATTCTGCTCGAGGATGAAGTGGCCGATGGCGTGCATCAGGTGCGTCTTGCCCAGACCCACACCGCCGTAGATGAACAGGGGGTTGTAGGCCTGCGCGGGCGCCTCGGCAACGGCGAGGGAGGCCGCATGGGCAAAGCGGTTGCCGCCGCCCACCACGAACGTGTCGAAGGTGTATTTGGGGTTGAGCGTCACGCCGGTGATCTCGTCATCATCCTGCATGATCTCGGCCTTGGGCGCGGTGCGGGCCTGCAGCTCCGCGTTGGTCAGGATCTCCACGCTCATGCGGCGGCCTGCGGCGCGGCTCACCGCATCGGTGATGCGGGCATGATACATATTCATCAGCTGCGTGAGCATATTTTCCATTGTCACGCGCAGGATGAGGGTATCCCCCTCCAGGGCGACCGCCGTGAGGTTGTTGGCGATCCATGTCGTGTATAGGATGTGGTTGAGCTCAGCCTCCATCAGGGTACAGGCTTGTTCCCAAAGCTCCTTCATGTCCATCGCTGATGTGTTCCTTTTCTTCAGTTTCGCTCCGTCCTTCGCCCTTTTTTGCCGGGGGAAGGGCTGTTTTTCTACGCCCTGGGCGGCGGTTGAAAAAAGGCGGCATTCACTCCCAGGCCGCCACCACTGTTTATGCAGGCCAGCCGGATGAAGCCGGCCGCTGTTACATTCTTGTGGATAACTTTGCGTTCTGTTTCATCATATCACAGAGAGCGCCAAATTTCAAGGGTTTCGCCAAAAGGAAATGCGTGAATGATGCAAAAGTCTGTTGATAACTTTTCCCATGATATATTGTGCCAGGACAAATGTTCGCCACAATCCCTGCGAAAAAGACTGAATAAAGATGCAGAAACGAGCATGAAATGCATATTTCTTTGGGGCGGATCGTCAAAAAAAAGAGCAAAAAATGTATCGTGCAGGAATCAAACGCCCGAATGTCGAAATAAACAAGGCTTTCTCCGCGATGCGGAAGGCTGCGACTGTCGAAAAAACACTGCGATCGCGCCGGGAAAACGCCGGTGCGCAGGAGGTGCCGGTATGGCCATCATCATCCGCACGGAGGACGTCCGCGCCGCTCTGGCGCCCATGGTGGGCGAACGCTTTGCCGCCTGCACGCCGCTGTGTGCGGATACGGCGGACTGCCTGCGGAAGTACGCACCGTCCTGCATGACGCTGGAAGGGCTGTACGGCCGCGTGCGGGAATGCGTCTTTGGTGCGTTGTATGCGGCGCTGGGCCCGGAGATGGTGCTGACGCTGGAAAGCGGCATCCGGCTGCGCATCCGCATTCGGGATGTGGATACCCTGGCGGATGCGGCGCTGGGCGTGCTGCTGGATGCGCTGCCGGCGGATCAGCTGCCGCTGGAGAGGCTGCGGAGCTTCGCGCTGCAGTCCGGGCTGCTGTGTGCGATGCGCGTGCTGCTGCAGCGGTACGGCACGGTGCTGCCGAGCCTGGAGCGGGAAACGCTCATCCGCATCGTGCGGGAGAATCACCCGGCGGATCGCTATTCGGACTGGCTGGCATGATGCCATTTGCCTTGTGTGAAAGGATGCTAATATGAAGAGAATGCTGACCCTGATACTGGCCCTGATGCTCTGCCTGCCTGCCGCTATGGCGGAAGGGGAGTGCCATGTGGTGACATCGTTCTATCCCATCTACCTGTTCGCGATGAACCTGCTGGACGGTGTGGACGGCGTGACGCTGACCAACCTGGCGGACAACAACACCGGCTGCCTGCATGATTACCAGCTGCAAACCGGCGACATGAAGGAGCTGGCGCGGGCGGATGTGTTCCTGATCAACGGTGCGGGCATGGAGAGCTACCTGTCCGGCGTGTTCGAGGCCTTCCCGGATCTGCCGGTGACGGATGCCTCTGTTGGCGTTGCGCTGCTGGAGGAGGACGGCGAACATCATCATGACCATGATGAGGACGAAGACAGTCACGACCATGCGCACAACGCGCATATCTGGCTGGATGCGGAAAATGCCATCGTGATGGTGAACAACCTGGCCGATGGGCTGATGGCAGAGCTCTCCGCGCATGCGGAGACCATCGCGACCAACCGTGATGCCTATGTGGCGCGCCTGTCCGCGCTGGACGCGGAACTGACCGAGGCACTTTCTTCACTGCCGAACAAGGACATCATCACCTTCCACGAGGCCTTCCCGTATTTCGCCCATGCCTACGGGCTGCATGTGGCGGCGGTGGTCAACCGTGACCCGGATGACGCGCTTTCGCCCCGTGCGCTGGCGGAGCTGTGCAAGACGGTCCGCGACCTGGGCGCGCCGCCGCTGTTCACTGAGCCGCAGTATGAGGATGTGGCCGCGCAGACCATCTCGCGCGAGACCGGCGCCCCCGTCTTCGCGCTGGATCCCATCGTGACCGGGCCGGAAAAGGACATTCCGCTGACCTATTATGAGGATGCCATGCGCCAGAACCTCGCCACCCTGCTGGTGGCGCTGGGGGGACTTTGAGGCGCTTTGCGTAATTGAGTTGATTTTTCTCCCAACACCCCCGCGTGCTGTGATGCGAGGGCTTTCCGGTCGCCCTCGCGCTCCTTCGGATGCGATTGGGTGGGCAGACACGCTCTGACATATTGGCAATCCCTCAGTCCGCTTACGCTGACAGCTCCCTTTGCACAAGGGAGCCTTTTTTGCGCACGCCTGTCGCTTTGACATGCCCCATGTGGGCGCTGTATGGATATGCTGCTCACCCCATCGCAAAAAAGGGACGAAGTCCTCAAGTATGCCTCTGCAACCACATTCCGCCCGACATTATCCCGCATCATCCGCAGGATGATGCCGCCTCTCACTGCCTCAAGGAAGAAGATCTGTATGCGCGACGTGAGACAACCGGGGTCATCGACCCTTTAGGGAGTCGAGCCAAAGCTCGCACAGCCCCTTCAACAAGCACGCGGAACCAACGCCGAATGCATCACCGACCCGAACACGCAATGGGTGTCGAGAGGGTCGAAGACCCTTCGCGGGTGCAGGGCAGAGCCCGCCGTTCCCCCTCGCGCTCCTTCGGGTGCGAACGAGTTGACAATTCTGCAAGCAATTTCCGCGTGCAGCTGCAACCCCTATCAGCATGAAACAACAAACCCCGTTCATCGACAGAACATCGGTGAGCGGGGTTTTTGATGCGTTTTGCAGGCTCAGTAGCCCAGCTGGTCCAGCATGGTCTCGACGATCTCGCGCCAGCCGTCCAGGTCATTCGCGCCGATGAAGGGCTCGCTGACGATATTGCCCGCGCCATCCACAAAGAAGCTCTCCGGGAAGGTCGCTACACCCGTCAGACGGCCGTTCATCCCTTCCTCATCCGGGATGAGGAAGGGAAACTGCGCGCCGCTGCTTTCGGCCAGCTTGCGTGCATCGGCCACGGCGGCCTCGTCCACGCCCAGATGGGTGCGTGCATCCATCACCACGGCCACAACGCCCAGGCGGATGCCCTTTTCGGCGCAAGCCGCGCGGAGCTTCTCCAGCTCGGGCAATTCCTTGGTGCAGGGGCCGCACCAGGTGGTGAACACATTCACCAGCGTCAGGTCGTGATCCTGAAAGATCTCCTGCGTGTACTCGTTGCCGTACACATCAGTGGTGATGAACGTCCCCACGGTGGCCACGCCGTCGATGCGGTCGGTGGAGAAGGCCGTGTAGCCCAGGTTCATATCCAGCTCGTGCATCTCAATGATGGTCAGTTCGGCCTGCTCCAGCAGGGCAACGTGACCGGCATTGGCGCTGCTGGCCGTGCTGAGGTAGTATTCGTAGGCGCCGTCGGTGCTTTCGCCGACCTTGGTATGGCGGTCGCACAGGGTCAGGGTGTCCAGCTGAGCCGCCATACCCTTGCGGTAAACGCCGATGGCACCGAGCTTCGCCATGCCCTCCTCCCAGGAGAAAATGTCCACGGAGAAGCCGGACTCCTCCTTTTCGGCCTGGGTGGGCGAGGAGAAACGCAACATCGCGTAGGCGATCGCGCCTGTGCCGGTGTAGTCCTCCAGGGTGAAGGCGAACACATCGCGGCTGTCCATGAGGGCCAGCAGGTCAGCAGGGAGCTTCACGTCAAGGCCGATGAAGGGGAATTCGTAGGTCTCAAGGGCGGGGAGGCCGCAGTCCACCGGGCGGAAAAGCCCTGCATCGCCCAGGTCGATGGCCTCGGCCTCCGCCAGCGCGGGACAAAAGGCCAGCACCATGGCCAGCAGGAGGATGCAGAATCGGTTCAGGGTCGCTTTCATGATGTGATACTCCTTTGCGGCGGATTCATTCCGCCAGCGCTTTGATATTGTGCTCGGTCAGGGGCTGGAAGGGGAGAGCCAGCGGTTCGCCAGTGCCAATGACGCTGTTCAGCCAGGTGTCGTAGTCATGCTTGCATACCGTTTCGGTCACGCCGCCGCGGGTGAGGATGAACACCGTGCCTACGCCTTCGGTGTCGATGTCGGTGGGGTAGGGGTCGCCCTTGAAATCGATGATGTCCACGGAGCGGCTCCACATGTTCGCCTCGGCCAGGAGGGCATAGCGTCCGGCTTGCGCGTCATATCGGTACAGGGTGTAGGGCGTGTGGCCGTCTCCGGCGAGGGTCGGGCCGAAACGCCAGAAGTCCAGCGCCAGTCCGGGGTGATAGACCATGCCCGGCGCGCCGGACAGCACCTGATGCACCGTGCCGGATGCTGCATCCCAGGTGAATACCGCCTCGCGCTGATGCGCATCGTCCGCAGTGGTGAACTGCACGATCAGCTCCTCGCGGCCATCGCCGGTCACATCGCACAGCGCAAAGAAATTCTCCTCGATGAAGCCGATGTTCCCATCAAAGCCTGCGTCCTGCCCATCCGGCCAGACGTGCTCAAAGGCCAGCTGCTGGAGGACGAACTGGTAGGCATCCAGCATGCCGCGAGCCGGAAGGGCTGTGAAGGCTGCCTGTTCAGCGGCGCGATGCACGGGGAAGCCTTCGCTGGCCTGACAGCCGGTCAGCACCGTACAGAGCAGCAAGCAGAGGAAAAGCCGGATGACATGCTTCATGATGCGCTCCTTCTGCGGCGGGGAAAACGCCGCGCCGCAATGATATGATGATAGCACAGGCACACGGGCTGGTCAAGTGCGCAGCAGGACAAAATAAATAGGTAGAAAAAACGCCGGAAATGCCAACAAAACGTGCGGAACTGGTTGCAAAAATCCGCAAAATATGCGATAATTTTCAAGAGAAAAAACGCTGGAGTGAAGTAAACGCATGTCATTGAACATCCTGCATATGAAGTACGCCGTGGAGGTGGCGAAGGCGGGCTCGCTGAAGAAGGCATCGGAGAATCTCTACGTCGCGTTGCCCAATGTCAGCCGATCCATCAAGGAGCTGGAGTCCGACCTGGGCATCGAGATCTTCGAGCGCAGTGCCAAGGGCATGTCCCTCACCCCGGATGGTGAAGAATTCATCGGCTATGCCAAGGGCATCCTCAGCCAGATCGAACAGGTGGAGCAGCTCTACCGCGGCGGCGGATCGGCCAAGCAGCGGTTCTCGATCTCCGTGCCGCGCGCCTGCTATATTTCCGACGCATTTGCGGCCTTCTCCCGCACCCTGACCGATCAGCCGGCGGAGATCATCTATAAGGAAACGAATTCCAAGCGCACCATCCAGAATATCCTCGAGGATGACTACCGTCTGGGTATCATCCGCTATGCGGAGAATTACGACCGGTATTTCAAGACCATGCTGGAGGAAAAGGGGCTGACCTACGAGATCATCTCCGAATTCTCCTATGTGCTGCTCATGAGCGCCGAATGCCCCCTGGCGGATCGCGAACGCATCAGCGAGGATGATCTCGCCGGCTATATCGAGATCGCCCATGCGGATCCCTATGTGCCGTCGCTGCCCATGTCCCGCGTGCTCAAGGAGGAGCATCCTGACCAGACGGATCGCCGCATCTTCGTCTTCGAGCGCGCCAGCCAGCTGGAATTGCTCAGCCGCAATCCGCAGACGTTCATGTGGGTGTCCCCCGTGCCGGAGGAAATGTGCAGGCGATACGGCCTGGTGCAGCGGCAATGCACCGAAAAGCAGAAGACCTACAAGGATGTGCTGATCTACCGCAGCGGATACAGGCTGTCCGAGCTGGATAAGCGCTTTATCACCGCCCTGTGTGAGGCCAAAAGAAAGCATCTTTGAACAAAATTGAAAAGAATTGAACAAAATTTGCGCGAAGGCTTTCGCTTTTGCGTGAAAATCCATCATAATCGGCCAATCCATCCATGCCTTATCGATAATGATAATACCGATTAACGCTTTTCATAATTCCCTTGTGGCGGATTGTTTGTTAAAATGTTAACGTACCCTACAGCGGAAGGAGGAAGAGCGATGGAGAAGGCGGTCACGTCAAAAGCGACGCTGGGCCGGCTGCCGCGGTATTTGCAGTTCGTCAAGGACTTGCCTGCGGAAGTGACCAACATTTCAGCAGCGGCCATCGCCCGTGGCCTGAAGCTGGGAGAGGTGCAGGTCAGAAAGGATCTGGGAAGCGTGTGCGGCGGCGGAAAGCCCCGCGTCGGCTATGTGCGGGAGGAATTGATCCGGAGCCTGGAGGAAAGCCTGGGCTGCGACCGGATGACATCCGCCGTGCTGGTGGGCGCCGGGAAGCTCGGCCGGGCTTTGCTGGAATATGACGAGTTCGCGCGCTACGGCGTGCGGATCGCCGCGGCGTTCGACTGCGGCGAAAAGCCCATCCGGCTGGGCAACGCCATTGAGATCCTGCCGATGAAGGAGTTTGAAGACTTCTGCAGGAGCAGGTTCGTCCAGATCGGCATCATCACCGTGGGAAGCGGGTCGGCGCAGGAGGTATGCGACCAAATGGTCCGCAGTGGCATCAGTGCCATCTGGAATTTCGCCCCCTGTGCCCTGAACGTGCCGCCGGGCGTCCTGCTCCGGCAGGAAAACCTGGCCTTGTCCCTGGCCCATTTGAACAATCAGCTATGCAGCATGAGTTGAGGAGGAGAACATGATGGAAACGAAGGTTTACGATATCGTTGACAGCGTGGAGAAGCTCGAGGCGGCCATCGCCCGCACCCGCAAGGCGCAGCAGCGCTTCGCCACTTATACGCAGGAGCAGGTGGATAAGATCTTCCTGGCCGCGGCCTCTGCGGCGAACAAGGCGCGTATCCCGCTGGCCAAGATGGCTGTGCAGGAGACCGGCATGGGCGTGGTGGAAGATAAGGTCATCAAGAACAACTACGCCGCTGAGTATATCTACAATGCCTACAAGGACACCAAGACCTGCGGCGTGATCGAGGAAGACAAGGCGTACGGCATCCAGAAGGTCGCTGAGCCCATCGGCGTCATCGCGGCTGTCATCCCCACCACCAACCCCACCTCCACTGCGATCTTCAAGTGCCTGATCGCCCTGAAGACCCGCAATGCGATCATCATCTCCCCCCATCCCCGCGCCAAGGGTTCCACCATCGCCGCGGCGAAGCTGGTGCTGGAGGCCGCTGTGGCCGCTGGCGCCCCTGAAGACATCATCGGCTGGATCGATGTGCCCTCCCTGGAGCTGACCAACACCGTCATGCGCGAGGCGGACATCATCCTGGCCACCGGCGGCCCCGGCATGGTCAAGGCCGCTTATTCCTCCGGCAAGCCTGCTCTGGGCGTCGGCGCGGGCAACACCCCTGCCATTATCGACGACAGCGCGGATATCCTGCTGGCGGTCAACTCCATCATCCACTCCAAGACCTTCGACAACGGCATGATCTGCGCGTCCGAGCAGAGCGTCATCGTCATGGACAGCATCTATGACGAGGTGAAGGCAGAGTTCGCCCGCCGCGGCTGCTACTTCCTGGATCCCGCCGAGACGAACAAGGTGCGCCACACCATCATCATCAACGGCGCGCTGAACGCCAAGATCGTTGGCCAGAAGGCTGCTCGCATCGCGGAACTGTCCGGCGTGACCGTCCCCGAGGAGACCAAGATCCTCATCGGCGAGGTGGAGAGCGTGGAGCTGAGCGAGGAATTCGCCCACGAAAAGCTGTCCCCCGTGCTGGCCATGTACCGTGCTTCCTCCTTCGAGGATGCGCTGGACAAGGCGGCGCAGCTGGTGGCGGATGGCGGCTATGGCCACACCTCCTCCATCTACCTGAACACCGTCACCGAGCGCGAAAAGCTGGATACCTTCGCTGCCCGCATGAAGACCTGCCGCGTGCTGGTCAACACCCCTGCGTCCCAGGGCGGCATCGGTGACCTGTATAACTTCAAGCTGGCTCCCTCCCTGACCCTGGGCTGCGGTTCCTGGGGCGGCAACTCGGTTTCTGAAAACGTGGGTGTGAAGCACCTGCTCAACATCAAGACTGTGGCTGAAAGAAGGGAAAACATGCTGTGGTTCCGCGCGCCTGAGAAGGTGTATATCAAGAAGGGCTGCCTGCCCGTGGCTCTGGATGAGCTCAAGCACGTCATGGGCAAGAAGCGTGCCTTCATCGTCACCGATACCTTCCTGTATGAGCATGGCTACACCAAGGCCATCACCGACAAGCTGGACGAGATGGGCATCGTGCACACCACCTTCTTCAACGTTCAGCCTGACCCGACCCTGGCCAACGCGCTGGAAGGCGCCGCGCAGATGCGTGCGTTTAAGCCCGATACCATCATCGCCCTGGGCGGCGGCTCCGCGATGGACGCCGGCAAGATCATGTGGGTGATGTATGAGCATCCCGAAGCCGACTTCATGGATATGGCCATGCGCTTCATCGATATCCGCAAGCGCGTGTACACCTTCCCCAAGATGGGCGAGAAGGCCTACTTCATCGCCATCCCCACCTCCGCCGGCACCGGCTCCGAGGTGACGCCCTTCGCCGTTATCACCGACGAGAAGTCCGGCGTGAAGTATCCTCTGGCTGACTACCAGCTGCTGCCCAACATGGCCATCATCGACACCGACTTCCACATGTCCGCGCCCCGCGGCCTGACTGCGGCGTCCGGTATCGACGCTGTGACCCATGCCCTGGAGGCCTATGCGTCCGTGATGGCGACGGATTACACCGACGGCCTGGCGCTCAAGGCCCTCAAGACCATCTTTGAGTATCTGCCCCAGGCCTATGACAACGGCCAGACCGATGTGAAGGCCCGCGAAAAGATGGCCAACGCCGCCACCATGGCCGGTATGGCCTTCGCCAACGCCTTCCTGGGCGTTTGCCACTCCATGGCACATAAGCTGGGCGCGTTCCACCACCTGCCCCACGGCGTCGCCAATGCGCTGATGATCGAGGAAGTGCTGCGCTTCAACGCGGCGGAAGCCCCCGCGAAGATGGGCACCTTCTCCCAGTACGATCATCCCCACACCCTGGCCCGCTATGCTGAGGTGGCCGACTACCTGGGCGTGAAGGGCGAGACCGACGAGGAGAAGCTGGAAGGCCTGATCGCCAAGGTGAACGAGCTGAAGCACCGCGTCGGCATCAAGGACACCATCGCCGAGTATGGCGTGGACGAGAAGTACTTCCTGGATACGCTGGATGAAATGGTCGAGCAGGCCTTCGACGACCAGTGCACCGGCGCCAACCCCCGCTATCCCCTGATGAGCGAGATCAAGCAGATGTATCTGAATGCCTATTATGGCAAGAAGGATTGACGAGCGAAAAGGAGGAGAGTATAATGAATCTGGATCGTGTGATCGCTGTACGCAACAAGAAGACCATCTACCGTGACGGCGACCGTGTCATCAAGGTCTTCAACGAGGATTACTCCAAGGCGGACGTCCTCAATGAGGCGCTGAATCAGGCGCGCATTGAGGAGACAGGCCTGAACATCCCCGCAGTGCTGGAAGTCACCATGGTGGAGGGCCAGTGGGCCATCGTCTCCGAGTATATCAAGGGCAAGACCCTGGCTCAGCTGATGGAGGAAAATCCGGAGAAGAAGGATGAGTACCTGGAGCTGTTCGTGGATCTTCAGCTGACGGTGCAGAAGAAGACCTGCCCCATGCTGAACAAGCTCAAGGACAAGATGAACCGCAAGATCAGCATGTCTGATCTGGACGCCACCACCCGTTATGAGCTGCACACCCGCCTGGAGGGCATGCCGAAGCACAACAAGGTCTGCCACGGCGACTTCAACCCCTCCAACATCATCATCGCGGAAGACGGCACCCCCTATATCCTGGACTGGTCCCATGCCACCCAGGGCAATGCCTCCGCGGATGCGGCGCGCACCTACCTGCTGTTCTGGCTGAACGGCGATATCGACGGCGCGAAGAAGTATCTTGACCTGTTCTGCCGCAAGAGCGACACGACCAAGCAGTATGTGCAGAAGTGGATGCCCATCGTTGCGGCGTCCCAGTCTGTGAAGGGCAACGAGAAGGAGCGCGAGTTCCTGCTGTCCTGGGTCAACGTGGTCGACTACGAGTAAGGTATAATCGTTTTCTGATGGACACACCGGCTGGGGGCATTTTTCCAGCCCCCGGCTGGATGTCCATTTTCGGCTGTTAAAAAGAAATGTGTTTTTAGTTAAATGCATCTAATACAACTCGACAAAAAATCAAGGAGGACAATCACATGAAGATCACGGTTTGTATCGGCAGTTCCTGCCACATCAAGGGTTCCCGCCAGGTGGTGGGCCAGCTTCAGCAGCTGATCGCGGACAACAATCTGGGCGAGCAGGTCGAGCTGGGCGGCACCTTCTGCATGGGCAACTGCCAGAAGGGCGTCTGCGTGACGGTGGACAACGAGTTTTTCTCCGTGACCCCTGACACGGTGGATGAATTCTTCGAGAAGAACGTGAAGGCTAAGGTGTAAGCCATGATCATTCAGATTTGCGTGGGCAGCTCCTGCCACATCAAGGGTGCGCCCGAAATCGTTGAGCTGCTGCAGAAGGCCGTGGCTGACCATCACCTGGAGAGTGAGGTCACCCTGGCCGGCAGCTTCTGCATCGGCAAGTGCAACCGCGTGGGCGTTACCGTCCAGGTGGATGACGAGGTGTATACCGGCGTGACGAAGGAAGGCTTCAAGGAGTTCTTCCAGGAGCATGTGCTGGCCAAGCTCGCGCAGGAAAAGGAGTAACGGACGATGAATTGTCTGACGCTGAAGAAGTCCAACTGCAAGAACTGCTATAAGTGCATCCGCCACTGCCCTGTTAAGGCGATCCGCTTCTCCGGCAATCAGGCGCATATCATCAACAATGAGTGCATCCTGTGCGGCCAGTGCTTTGTGGTGTGCCCGCAGAATGCCAAGGAGATCGTGGACGAGACGGAGAAGGCGAAGGTGCTCCTCCAGACCGGTGAGCCGGTCATTGTCAGCCTGGCGCCGTCCTTCATCGCCAACTATCCCGGCGTGGGCATCCGTGCTATGCGGAAGGCCCTGAAGGCGCTGGGCTTCTATGACGTGGAGGAGACCGCCATTGGCGCCACCATGGTCAAGACCGAGTACGAGCGTATGCTCAAGGAGGAGGCGCGCGACGTCATCATCACGTCCTGCTGCCACTCCATCAACCTGCTCATCCAGAAGTACTATCCGGATGCGCTGGAATACCTGGCGGACGTGGTGTCCCCCATGCAGGCCCACTGCCTGGACATCAAGCGCCGCTATCCCAATGCCAAGACGGTCTTCATTGGCCCGTGCGTGGCCAAGAAGGACGAGGCGGAGCACTATGCCGGCATCGTGGACGCGGTGCTCACCTATGAGGAGCTGACCCGTTGGCTGCAGAAGGAAGGCATCGAGCTGGAACATGACATGGATGCCGAGGAGGAGAGCCGCGCGCGCTTCTTCCCGACCACCGGTGGCGTGCTCAAGACCATGGCGCAGGATATGCCCGGCTTTACCTACATGGCGCTGGACGGTGTGGAAAACTGCATGGCCGCGCTCAAGGAGATCGTTGAGGGCAAGATCCACAAGTGCTTTGTGGAGATGTCCGCATGCGTGGGCAGCTGCGTGGGCGGCCCCGTGATGGAAAAGTACAGCAAGTCCCGCATCCAGGACTATATGGCGGTGGCCAACTACGCCGGCGAAAGGGACTTCGTCGTCAAACAGCCCGATCCGCTGGAGCTGAAGAAGGGCTTCAGCAGCATCGCACATAAGCTGGCCGAGCCCAGTGAGTCGGAGATCTACAGTGTGCTGCGCCAGATGGGCAAGTTCCGCCCCGAACAGGAGCTGAACTGCGGCTCCTGCGGCTATAACACCTGCCGCGAGAAGGCGATCGCCATCTGCCAGGGCAAGGCCGAAATCTCCATGTGCATGCCCTACCTGAAGGACAAGGCGGAGAGCTTCTCCGATACCATCGTGGAGAACACCCCCAATGGCCTGATCGTGCTGAATGAGAAGCTGGAGGTGCAGCAGATCAACTCTGCCGCGCGCCGCCTGATGAATATCCGCAGCGCGTCCGACGTGATGGGTGCCCATGTGGCTCGCATCCTGGATCCGGATGTGTTTGCCAGCGTGCTCAACAGCCGCCGCAATGTGCTCAGCCAGCGCACCTACCTGGCCGAATACAAGCGGTATGTGGATATGACGGTCATGTACGCCAACGACTCCCACCTGCTCATCGGCATTATGCGCGATGTGACGGAGGAAGAGCTGGCGCGCGGCAAGAAGGAAGACATCAGCCAGAAGACCATCGAGGTAGCCGATCGCGTGGTCGAAAAGCAGATGCGCATCGTGCAGGAGATCGCATCCCTCCTGGGCGAGACCGCCGCGGAGACCAAGATCGCCCTGACCAAGCTGAAGGAGTCGATCATCAATGAATGACCTTTGCGCGGATATCGGCTACAAGAGCATCAACCATGCCGGCGAGCAGCTCTGCGGTGACCATGTGGACATCGTCGAGCCGGATGAGAACTCCACGGTGATCGTGCTGTCCGATGGTCTGGGCAGCGGCGTGAAGGCGTCCATCCTGTCCACGTTGACATCGAAGATCATCTCCACCATGCTGGGTGAAGGCCTTCCGCTGGAGGACTGCGTGGAGACCATCGCGGCGACACTGCCGGTCTGCTCCGTGCGCGGCGTGGCGTATTCCACCTTCACCATCATCCACCTGATGAACAATGAAACGGCGGAGATCATCCAGTATGACAATCCGCAGGTGATCCTCATCCGGGATGAGAAGAATTACGATTATCCCAAGATCGAGATGAACATCGGCGGCAAGAAGATCCTCAAATCCGTCATCAACCTGAAGGAGAACGACCAGTTCATCGCCATGAGCGATGGCTGCCCCCATGCGGGCATCGGCCTGGCGTACAACTTCGGCTGGAAGCGGGAGGATATCATCGACTTCATGGAGACCCTCGCGCCGGTCGGCTACACCGCCAAGACCCTCGCGACCATGCTGGTGGACGAGTGCGACAAGCTCTACGGCCATCAGCCGGGCGATGATGCGACGGCCTGCGTCGTGCGCATCCGCAAGCGCGTCCCCATGAATATGCTGTTCGGCCCGCCCTTCAACCGCGACGATGCGGACCGGATGATGTCCCTGTTCTTCTCCAAGGAAGGCAAACACATCATCTGCGGCGGCACGACCTCGTCCATCGCGGCGAAGTATCTGGGCAAGCCCCTGCGCGCCAGCCTGGATTTCTCTTCCGATCTGCCCCCCACGGCGGAGCTGGAAGGCGTCGACCTGGTCACCGAGGGCGTGATCACCGTCAATAAGGTGGTGGAATACGCCAAGGATTACCTGGGCGAAAACAAGTTCTATGAGCACTGGAGCTTCAAGCGGGACGGTGCATCCCAGATCAGCCGCCTCCTCTTTGAAGAGGCGACGGACATCAACTTCTATGTGGGTCGCGCGATCAATCCTGCGCACCAAAACCCGGAGCTGCCCATCACCTTCAACATCAAGATGAATCTGGTGGAGGAACTGTCCAAATGCCTGCGCGAAATGGGTAAGCGGATCAAGGTGAGTTATTTCTGATGCTAATTCTTGCAAAAATAGCTTAATCCGTGCGCCATCTGTTCCGCCCTGACATTACTTCATTCCGTTCAACGTACATCCAGTACGTCTCACTTCACTCGGCTTCGTCAGAACGAAAAATCTGACGCACTCAGTTAAGCATTTTAACTGCGAATGAGCATAAGGAGATAGAGCCAATGAGAAAGTTCGACACAAAAGTTCAGTATCTGAAGTATAAGGTGCTGCGCGAGGTGGCCCGTCGCGCATGGGATGGCCTGACCCCTGAGGCTGTGCTGGACATCCCCAAGACCATCGTCCCCGGCAAGACCCCCACGATGCGCTGCTGCGTGTATAAGGAGCGCGCCATCCTGGGTGAGCGCGTGAAGTTGGCCATGGGCGGCGACAAGACCAAGTCCAACATCATCCAGGTGATCGACATCGCCTGCGACGAATGCCCCGCCGCCGGTTACGAGGTGACCGGCAACTGCCGCGGCTGCCTGGCCAACCGCTGTGAGGACGTCTGCAAGCGCAAGGCGATCTCCTTCGACCACAACCATGTGGCCCATATCGACAAGACCAAGTGCGTGGAGTGCGGCGCCTGCTCCAAGGTATGCCCCTTCGGCGCGATCGTCAACCGCAAGCGTCCCTGCCAGCTGGCCTGCAAGGTCAAGGCCATCGACATCAGCGCGGAAGGCGCAGCGGCCATCAATGACGAGAAGTGCATCCAGTGCGGCGCGTGCGTGTATCAGTGCCCCTTCGGCGCGATCAGCGACAAGAGCTTCATCCTGGACGTGATCGACCTGATCAAGAACAGCCAGGGCAATACCGCCTACAAGGTGTATGCGATCGTTGCGCCCGCGTTCTCCAGCCAGTTCAGCCATGCCAAGGTTGGCCAGGCCATCACCGGCATGAAGGCGCTGGGCTTCCACACCGTCATCGAGGCGGCCCTGGGTGCGGATATCGTGTCCCTGTCCGAGTCCCGCGAGCTGGTGGAAAAGGGCATGCTGACTTCCTCCTGCTGCCCGGCATTCGTGCGGTACATCAAGACCGCCTTCCCCGAGCTGGAGCCCTTCGTCAGCCACAACCTGTCCCCCATGGGCGCGCTGGCCAAGTACATCAAGTCCACCGATCCCGACGCCAAGGTGGTCTTTGTCGGCCCCTGCACCGCCAAGAAGGCGGAGCGTCAGCTGGACACGGTGAAGGACTATGTCGATGCGGTGCTGACCTTCGAAGAGCTGCAGGCGCTGTTTGACAGCCGCGATCTGGAGCTGTCCGAGCTGCCTGAGGACGTGCTGGACAATGCCTCCTACTTCGGACGCATCTTCGCCCGTTCCGGCGGCCTGAGCGAGGCTGTGGCGCAGGCCCTCAAGGAGCAGAATATCGACTTCGAGGCCAAGCCCGTGGTCTGCAGCGGCATCGAGGAATGCCGCATGGCGCTGCTCAAGCTGAGCAAGAACCCGAAGATCCTCGGCGGCAACTTCATCGAGGGCATGGCTTGCCTGGGCGGCTGCATCAACGGCGCCGGCTGCCTGACCCACGGCGAAAAGAACAAGGCCGATGTGGACAAGTACGGCCGCGAGGCGATGGAAAAGACCATCACCGATGCGGTGTCCATCCTCAAGTAAAATGTTTACGGTGGTGCGGAGCGATCCGTGCCGCCTTTTTGCTGCACATCGTAGACCTGCGATAGTGGGATGCACCGTCCGTCGGTGAAAATGATGTGCCGCGCCGTTGTGTCGATCCGCCTGACCTGCCCGGTGACGCTGACGAATGCGCCGCCGGGCTTTTTGTCATCCGGGAGGAAGCAGGTCAGCATGACTTCCGGGCGTTCCGGCAGGCGGCTGAGCAAGCCGGTGAGCTGCGTGTTCAGGCGGATGCAGTCCTCCTCGGTCAATTCGGGCCGGTGCTCAGTCAGGCGCGCTTTCTCCGCGACCGCGTCCTCATAGCCGGTCAGCGCGGCGAAGGGAGCGAACTGTGCCGCACGCTGGAGGGGTGCCATGCGCGGGCGGCGCGGTGAAACGTGATGGGGCAGGTCGATGATGTCATCATAGCGGCGAAGGGCGATATCGTTCATGCCTTGTGACCTCCGATCTGCTGGTTGCGCGCCATGGCGGTGCCGCCCTCGAGCAGATTCATGCCCATGAGGATGGCGTTTTTGCCAAAGCGGCGGCGGATGCCGAGGATGGCCTCCTGACAGCGGCGTTCCCGATGCAGCACGGCCTGTGCGGCTTCCGCCTGGGCATCGCGCGCGGCATAGTCGGTGAACAGGTCGAGCTGCTCGCAGGTCGGGGCTTGCAGCTGGACGGCTTCCTCCGTCAGCACGCGGCCGGCGGCGATGTTGATTCGGCGGATCAGCAGATCCGGATCGGCGATGCGGTCGAAGATGGAGAGCGCGGCCTCCGTCAGCAGGCGCGTGGAGGCGGTCATCTGCGTCAGGCTGATGCTGGCATGTACGCCGCGCGGCATGACGCGCCCATAATGATCCGTTTCCAGCGGCCCGTTGTAGGCGGCGCGTAGGGCCGGATCAGCCAGGCTGTCCGCATCATAGCCGATGGCCAGCACCACCTGATCGGTCATGAGGTGCTGCGCGACCAGATCCAGGGAGAGCCCATCCGCCATCTCGCGGACGATCAGCCGTGCCTGGTCATGCGCATAGGGGCAGTGCAGCACCTGGCCGACGCTCAGGCTGTGGCTGACGGGCTTGAAGGCCTTGATGTCCGCGATGGTGCAGGGCTCATAGCCCCAGGCGTGGTCGATGAGCAGCTCCGCGTTGACGCCGAAGAGCTTGTACAGCAGATCCTCGCTGAAGCAGGAGCCGGCTTTCCCCATGGAGCAACGGGCGATATCGCCCATGGTGTACAGGTTGTGTTTGGCCAGCTTGCGCGCATAGCCGCCGCCGACACGCCAGAAATCCGTGATGGGCTGATGGCTCCAGAGCAAGCGGCGGTAGCTGTTTTCGTCCAGCTCGGCAATGCGGACGCCCTGTGCATCCGGCATGGCCTTCTTGGCCACGATATCCATGGCGACCTTGGCCAGATAGAGGTTCGTGCCGATGCCGACCGTGGCGGTGATGCCTGTTTCCGCCAGCACATCGCGGATCATCCGCGTGGCGAATTCCCGTGCGGTCATGTGGGCGGCGGCAAGATAGGGCGTGGCGTCGATGAACACCTCGTCAATGGAGTACACATGGATGTCCTCTGGCGCGACATATTTCAGATACAGCGCATAGATCTGCGTGCTGACCTCGATGTAGCGCGCCATGCGGGGCGGCGCCTTGATGAAGTCCAGCGCCATCTCGGGATGGGCGGCCAGCGCATCGGCATCCCAGGAGGATCCGGTGAAGCGGCGTCCAGGTGCCTGCATGCGGCGGCGCGCGTTGACATTGGCCACCTGCTGGATGGCCTCAAACAGGCGCGGGCGTCCGGGGATCCCGCAGGCCTTCAGGGAAGGGGACACAGCCAGGCAGATGGTCTTTTCCGTCCGGGTGACGTCCGCGACCACCAGATGGGTCGAAAGCGGATCCAGTCCGCGATCCACGCATTCCACCGATGCGTAGAAGGATTTCAGGTCAATGGCGATATATTGGCGTTCCACGGCGAAGATCCACCTTATTCCATAATACGAACATATGTTCATCATCAAGAATTCGACGAATTCGGCGGATCTCCTTCTCGAATGCGAACAAAAATTCGCAGGAACATCATGGGAACACAGCGGACGCCATGCAGACTGTCGAAAAACAAGCCGTTTGCATCAGTTGTTCGCCGTCGGCAGACTGCAAATCGAAAATCGGCGACATGTGCGGCGATTTTCGGGCGATTTTGCTTGCATAAATCGCTTCCTAACACGGAGGAACGGCCGTCATGGCTGCTAAATGCCCTGACAGTGACGGAGTGCAAACTCAAAAAAGTGGCGAAAGCCACTTTTTTGACACCCTGAAAAGCCGTCCCCACCTTTCAGCAGGGACGGCCTTGATATGCATTTTGTCAGCAGGTTCAGTCGAGGAAGTCCTCGCGCAGGTTCACGCCGAACTCCTTGGCGATGGCGCGCAGATCGTCATCCTGGATGGTCTGCAGCTCGGGCAGGCCGGTGGACTTCTGCTTCACCCAGATCTCGGCGGCCTTCTCGATGGTGTGCATCAGGCCGAAGGTGATGTCGAAGTCGGGGCCGGAGGCGAACAGGCCGTGATGCGCCCACACAGCGGCATCAAAGTCCTCCATCTTCTTGCAGGTGGCCAGGGCGATGTCCGCGCCGCCGGGAACCATCCACGGCACAACGCCCACGCCGCCGGGGAAAACCACGGGGCACTCGGTCGCGCTTTTCCACAGGGCGCGGGAGAAATCGCGATCGGTCAGGGGAAGCACGAAGGTCATGGCGATGATGTTCGCCGGGTGCGCGTGGTAGATCACACGATGCGCACCGTTCGTGGCCTTGGCGCGAACGCAGTGGTTCATGTAGTGGCTCGGGAATTCGCTGGTGGGCTTGCCGCCGTTCACCAGGCCCCACACGATGCGGTAGGAATCGCCCTTGTCGTTGATCTCGACCACGCAGATGGAATCCTCCGGGTCGGTGATGACATTGCGGAAAAACTTGCCGCTGCCGGTGGAGAGGAAGTAGGAGCCAGCCAGGTGCTCGCCGGTGACGCCCATGTTGACCCAGGGACGGGGCTCGGCGTCGAAGAAGGGCTTCATCTCGGCCACTTCCGCGTCGGTGAGGCGGTAGGTCAGGTTGCCGCCGTTGCGCTCATGCCAGCCCTGATGCCAGCCGTCGTCGGCCATGCGGATGTATTTCTTGACGATAGAGATGTCGAGCATACCCATTGTCGTATTCCTCCTAAATGCAGATGTTTTTTGTGCTCCGAAGGTTTCCAAAGGGCAATCGGAAAGCCCTTTGGCCGCGCCCGCAGGCGCGGGAGCTATGTGCGTGAAATGGTTTTGCCTCTGCGGAGATGAGGCGGGGGCTTTCCGAGCGCCCCCTCCACCCCTTCGGCGCCCTTTACTTTAGGCGAGCGCGGTTGACGCGCAAAGGGAAAATCACACGCGCTTCAGCTGGACTTCCTTTTCATAGTCCAGCACCTTCTGGAACCACTCGCCATCGGCGGGCTTGCCGCAGCGGCGGCAGTATTCGTTCCAGATCTCGCCGAAGGGCAGGGTCTTCATCTCCTCCTGGGCGACCATCAGCGCCGTCCAGTCATCCTTGTCCTGCATGGCCTTGTGCTCGTCGGTGGGGGTGAGCAGCGCCATCAGCAGGGCCTTCTGCACATTGCGGAAGCCCACGACCCATGCGCTGACACGGTTGATGCTCGCATCGAAGTAGTCCAGCGCCATGTGGACCTTGCCGTCCAGGCCGCCGCAGCGAACGATCTCCTTGCAGATCTCCTTCGTCTCGTCGTCCAGCAGCACCACATGGTCGGAGTCCCAGCGGATGGGGCGGGTGATGTGCAGCGCCAGCTCGGGGAAGAAGGCCAGCAGCGCGGGGATCTTGTCCGACACGACCTCGGTGGGGTGATAGTGGCCGTTATCCATCAGCGGGATGCACTTGCCGGGGTTCATGGCGGCATAGGTCAGGGCGTATTCAGCGCTGCCGACGGTGTAGGCTTCCACGCCGATACCGAAGACCTTCGACTCCACGCAGGGCTTGACCTTGTCGAAATCAAAGGGCTCGGAGAGGATCTCATCCATGCTCTCCTTATAGCGCACGCGCGGACCAAGGCGGTCAGCAGGGATGTCCTTGAAGCCATCGCCCGTCCACATGTTCATGACGCAGGGCTGGCCCAGCTCCTCGGCAAGATACTGGCTGATGCGGATGGAGGCCTTGCCGTGTTCGATCCAGAACTTGCGGGTCTCCTCGTTGGGGGAGGACAGGGTCAGCGGATCGCACTTGGGGTGGGAGAAGAAGGTGGGGTTGAAGTCGCAACCCAGGCCGCGCTCCTTGCAGAAATCGACCCACTTCTTGAAGTGCTTCGGCTCCAGCTTGTCGCGATCCACCCAGCCGCCGTTTTCCTCGTCGAAGATGGCGTAGCAGGCGTGCAGGTTCATCTTGGGCGTGCCGGGGCAGAGGGACATGACCATGTCCAGGTCGGCCATGAGCTCCTCAGGGGTGCGGGCGCGGCCGGGGTAGTTGCCGGTGGTCTGGATGCCGCCGGTCAGGGGGGCATTGGGGTCGCCGTCGAAGCCGCGCACGTCATCGCCCTGCCAGCAGTGCAGGGATACGGGGGCCTTCGCGAGCTTGTCCATTGCGGCCTCAACGTCGATGCCGAGGGCTTCGTACTTGGCCTTGGCCTGTTCGTAAAGCGTCATATGGATCATCCTTTCATAAAAAAAGTGGGAATTATGCATGATGAATGGGGGAAAGCCGTTACGCTTTCGGCTGATATGTCTTGATGTCGAAGCTCCCCGGCAGGGCGGCGCGGAAGGACGCCAGGTCACCAAAGGCGCCATCCGTGATCATCTGCGCGGCGAGGTTGCCCAGTGCGGTGCCTTCGGTGGGGCCGGCGTATACGGGCAGGCCGGTCACATCGGCGGTCATCTGGTTGAGCACCACATTGGCGCTGCCGCCGCCGACAATGTTCACGCTGGTGAAGGTCTTGCCGGTGATGGCGCTCATTTCCTGGATGGACTTTCCGTAGCACACCGCCAGACCCATCGTGACCGCGCGGAGCAGATCGCTCAGGCTTTCCGGTTCGGGCGCGCCTGCATCCCTGAGGGCGTGCCTGACCTCGTCGAGCATGCTTTCCGGCGCGAGGAAGCGGTTGTCCGCCGCATCCACATAGGCCGGATAGGTCGATTCAGCCGCCATCTGCGCCATTTCGGCGAAGGAGTGCGCCTTGTCGATCTCCTTGTGGATGCACTGGAGCATCCACATGCCCATGATGTTCTTGAGGAAGCGCGTCGTGCCG
Source organism: uncultured Faecalibacterium sp. (assembly GCA_964542315.1). Taxonomy (GTDB): domain Bacteria; phylum Bacillota; class Clostridia; order Christensenellales; family Aristaeellaceae; genus UBA11524. Next base: position 38,948 of record CAZIUA010000001.1, read on the forward strand.
TTGTAGCCGCCCTCGTTGGTGAAGCCTGCGTGCAGCGCGGCTTCGCTGGTGACGGGGGCCGTCAGCTCCGTGCCGAGCAGGCTCCAGGTGCCGGAGGAGAGGAAGGCGGCGCCGTCATCTTTCGCAGGCACGGCCATGTAGGCACTGCCGGTGTCGTGGGTGGCGGGGAGGATCACCGTGGCGGAATAGCCCACCTCGGCAGCGATCTCGTCCGTCAGGGCGCCCAGAACGGTGCCTGGCTTGACCAGGGGCGTGCGGAACCACTTCTCCGGAAGGCCAGCTGCCGCGCGGATGCTCTCCGACCATGCGCCGGTCTCCGCGTTGCACAGCGCGCCGGTGGTGCAGTTTGTCCACTCGTGCGCCTTCTTCCCCGTGAGGAGGAAGGACAGGTATTCGGGCATCATGAGGAAGTCCTCGACCTGATCGGCGTATTCCGGGTGCTCCTTGAGCACGGCCATCATCTGGTAGACGGTGTTGAAGGGCTGCTTGGCGATGCCACACAGGCCGAAATGCGTGGGGAAGGGGAGCACCTGCTCCAGGGCGGCATCCATGCCGTCGGTGCGGGTATCACGGTAGTGGACGGCATCGCCCACGCGGTGATCCGCCGCGTCCAGCAGGACGAAATCGACGCCCCAGGTGTCGATGCCGATATACGCTGGGGTGAAGCCCTGTTCCTTCGCGGCCTTCAGACCGGCGACGACGTGGTGCTCCAGGCCCTCGATGTCCCAGCAGAGGTGGCCGTTGACCATGCTTCCGCCATTGGGGAAGCGGTACACCTCACGGGTCTCGATCCGGCCGCCCTCCAGCCAGGCGACGATGTGCCGGCCGCTGGACGCGCCGATGTCGATTGCAAGATATGTCTTCATGTTGCGATCACTCCATCAGGAACATGCACTGCATCTTCGGCTGTGCGCCGGTGACGGGATCCATCTCCAGCTCCAGCACATCATCCATGTACACGTTCCACTTATCCACAATGGGGCTGCCGGCCTGGGTCTTCTCGGCGAATTCGATGCCCTGCTCGCACTCGTAATAGCCGAAGAGCACATCGCCGTCGGACCAGATGGTATAGTTGCGGATGCCGGCCGCCTTGAGCAGCTCGACCATCTCCGGCCAGATCTCATCGTGCCGGCGCTTGTATTCAGCCTGCATGCCGGGCTTGATGCGCCCCTTCCATGCAAATCTCTCCATTTTCGTGTCCTCCTTCGCAGAATCAAAATGGTGGGTATGCGAGAATGACTGGACTTCCTTACCATATATTATAGGTGTTGCCAGATGGCTTGTCAATGACGGGAGACGAATGTTGAACATGACTGAGGTGAAAATGGACAGAATCGGGGATTGCGAAGGAACGTCGGACTATGCTATAATAAAATGAGAGCGGATGGCATGTGCGATGTGGCGAAATGCCGTCCGATGGCTGCAAAAGCATGGAGGAACGTTCGTATGGATCAAAAGTACCGTCAGGGAGGATTCACCCTTCCCGGTGAGGCTGGATATGAAAAACTAACGCTGGGACTGGCGAAAAAGTGGGGTGCGGACGTCATCCGCGACAGCGATGGCACCAAGCTCTCCCCTGAGATCGTGGAGGCCGGGTACAGCATTTATTCGACCATCTGCATCATCCGCCAGCATAATGCCTTCGCGCAGGCGCATCCGGACAGCCAGCAGCAGACCTTCCTCTGCTCTGATCCGGTGGTGGCGGAAGGCGAAACGCTGGTCATCCGCCCGATGGATGGCTTCTTTGCTGAGCAGTTCGAGCTCAACGATACGCCCGACGCGCTGGCCTACTGGCAAGTGTATGACCGCACGGCCAATACCCTCGTTCCGGCGGACAAGTGGCAGTACGCCGGCGGTGCGGTGACCGTCACCGGCTGCACCCCCTGGCATGAGTACACCGTGTCCTTCCTGTGCTGGCGCATCTGGGAAGAGATCAATATGTACAACCACACCACCAACCACTGGACCAGCGAGCATCTGCGCCAGCTGGATCCCCGCCATCCTGCGGCATGGGAATATCTGCAGAACTGGCTGGAGGAATGGTGCGTGAACAATCCGGCGACCAATGTGGTGCGCCTGACGAGCCTGTTCTACAACTTTGTGTGGATCTTCGGCGATGATACGCGCCTGCGCAGCCGCTACTGCGACTGGGCGAGCTATGACTATACCGTGTCGGTCGCCGCGCTGAAGGCCTTCGAGGCGGAATACGGCTATTCCCTCACGGCGGAAGACTTCATCAACCAGGGCAAGCTGCAAGTGACGCACATGCCCCCCACCCAGGCCAAGAAGGACTACATGGCCTTCATCATGAAATTCGTTGCCGAAAAGGCGAAGACCCTGGTGGACATCATCCACAAGCACGGCAAGCAGGCCTATGTCTTCTATGACGATAGCTGGGTCGGCATGGAGCCCTATGGCCCCTACTTCAGCCAGGTCGGCTTTGACGGGCTGATCAAGTGCGTGTTCTCCGGCTTTGAGTGCCGCCTGTGCGCCAATGCGCAGGTGCCTACGCATGAGCTGCGCTTCCACCCGTATCTGTTCCCCGTGGGGCTGGGCGGCCTGCCGACCTTCTCCGAGGGCGGTGATCCCTCCCGCGATGCCCTCCAGTATTGGCAGCATGTCCGCCGCGCGCTGCTGCGCCAGAGCGTGGACCGGATCGGCCTGGGCGGATACCTCTCCCTGACGGTGCCCTTCCCGGATTTCCACGACACGATGGAGAATATGGCCATCGAATTCCGCCGCATCAAGGAGCTGCATCAGCACGGTGCGCCCCTGACCGCGCCGGTCCGTGTGGCGGTGCTGCACACCTGGGGCAAGCTGCGCTCCTGGACGCTGTCCGGCCACTTCCATGAAACGGATATGCACGACCTCATCCACATCAACGAGGCACTGTCCGGCCTGCCGGTGGACGTGAAGTTCGTGAGCTTTGAGGATGTGGAAAACGGCGCGCTGGCCGATGCGGATGTGGTCATCAACGCTGGCCGCGCGGGCGATGCCTGGTCAGGCGGCGATGCGTGGAAGTCCGAGCGCCTTGTGGCCGAGCTGACCCGCTTTGTGCATGAGGGCGGCGCGTTTATCGGTGTGGGCGAGCCCAGCGCCGTGCCGGGCTATCACACCTACTTCCGCATGGCGAATGTGCTGGGCATCGACGAGGATACCGGCGTGAGGGTCTGCCATGGCAAGTGGAGCTTCGATGTGGCGGAAGCGCCCTTCGCCCTGGATGAGAGCGTCATGGCGGCGAACAAGCACCTCTACCTCACCGATGGTAAGGCGACCGTCCTTGCGGCGGCGCAGGGCGTCCCGCAGATGACGATGCACCCCTTCGGAAAGGGCTGGGGCGTGTATATGAGCGGCTTCCGCGTCAATGCGGACAGCACGCGCATGCTGCTGGAGCTGCTGCTGCACGTCAATGGCGTCCAGCACAAGGATGTGTATCTGACCGACAATGCGCAGGTGGAGACCGCTTATTTCCCGGCGGATGACACGCTGGTGGTGTTCAACAACGCCGAGCACGCGGTGGACTGCACTGTCCACACCCCGGCGGGCGATGTGGCCTACAGCCTGGCCCCGATGGAAACGAAGATCGTGCGGTGAAAAACCGCTGCGAATGGTATATGAAAAGGCCGCTGTTCCACGTCGGAGCAGTGGCCTGAGGGCGTCAAAAAAGTGGCGAAAGCCACTTTTTTGAGTTTGCACTCCGTCACTGTCAGGGCGGCAAGCAGTCCTAACGGCCGTTCCTTCGTGTAAGGAAGCGACTTTTGCAAGCAAAATCGCCCGAAAATCGCCGCGCATGTCGTCGATTTTCGATTTGCAGTCTGCCGACGGTGAGCAACTGACGCAGAATGGCTTGTTTTTCGACAGTCAGAGGCCGCTGCTCCACATCGAAGCAGCGGCCTCGTCTTGTTCAATTACTTCGCGGCGGCCATGGCGACGAGCTTCTGGCTGCGCTTGAGGAATTCGGTGATCTCCTCGGCTTCCAGGGGCTTGGCGGACATGCGTGCCAGGTCATAGAGCTGCTGGCAGAGCATCGCGGTCATCTCGTCCTCGGAATCGCGCTCGGCCAGTGCCTGCACGGTGGCATTGCGGCGGTTCAGCACCAGGGTGTAGCGATCCGGCATGGCGAAGGACTGGCCGTACATGCGGTACATCTCCTTCATGCGGCGCATCTGCTCATCCTCGGTGACGATGGCCGGCAGATCGGCATCCGCCAGGGCGGACAGCTCCACAGGCAGCTCATCCTGGCCGATGGCCTTGCGGAACATCTCCGCCAGCTTGGCCTGATCCAGCGTCGCGCCCTCGTCGGATTCCTCCGTCAGGCCGGAAACATCTGCGTCCACACGGGCGAAATGCACCGCTTCGTCACCGCCGGAATACTCCAGGAAGGACTGGAAGTTGCCGTCGATGACATGCTCCATCACGGCCACATCGATGCCGCGGTTGGTGTACATGGCCACGCTGGCTGCCTGACGCTTGGGATCGTTGGTGTAGAAGATCTTCTTCTCGGCCTTGTCGCCATTGGCGTCCTGATACTCCTGCAGGGTGACATAGCGGTCATCGGTCAGCTTGAGCAGCAGCGCCTTCTTCACCTGATCGTAGAACTTGGTATCCTTCATGCAGCCGTACTTGACGAAGGGGTGGATGTCATCCCAGTACTTCTCGTAGGTCTCGCGCTCGGTGTTGAACAGGCCGACCAGACGATCCGCCACCTTCTTGGTGATGTGCGCGGAGATCTTCTTGACGGTGCCGTCATTCTGCAGGAAGGAACGGCTGACGTTCAGCGGCAGGTCGGGGCAGTCGATCACGCCCTTGAGCAGCATGAGGAATTCGGGGATGACTTCCTTGACATTGTCCGCCACGAACACCTGGCCGGAGAAGAGCTTCACCTGACCCTCGTTCGCGCCGAATTCGTTCTTCAGCTTGGGGAAATAGAGGATGCCCTTGAGGTTGAAGGGGTAATCCACATTCAGATGCACCCAGAACAGCGGATCCTCATAGCCGAACATCTTGTGGTAGAAGTCGATGTACTCCTGCTCCTCACAGTCGGAAGGCTTCTTCAGCCATAGGGGCGCGGTCTCGTTGATCTGGCTGGGCTTGGGCTCCACCATGACCTTCTGCTTCTTGGGCGTGCCGTCCTCGTTGGTCTCGCCTTCCACATCTTCCTCGCGCTCATAGGGCTTGGCGTTAGCATCGAACACGGACACGGGGTAGGCCATATATCCGCAGTAGCGGCTGAGCACCTCGCGCACGCGGTACATCTCGAGGAATTCCTTGGCGTCCTCGCTGATGTGGAGGATGATGTCCGTGCCATGGGAGGCACGTTCGCCGCCTTCCATCTCGAAGGACATGCCGTCTTCGGACGTCCAGTGGACGGCTTCCGCGCCCTCATCGGCAGAAAGTGTGACGATCTCGACCTTGTCGCTGACCATGAACACGCTGTAGAAGCCCAGGCCGAAGTGGCCGATGATGCTCTCGCCCTCGCTCTTCTTCTCGCCGTTCTCGAACTGCTTCATGAATTCCGTCGCGCCGGAGAACGCCACCTGGTTGATATAGCGGTGGACTTCATCGGCGGTCATGCCGATGCCGGTATCGGAAATGGTGATGGTCTTTTCTTCCTTGTTGACGGTCACCAGGACGCTCATCGCTTCCTCGCCGCCGAACTTCATGCGATACTTGCTGATGGCGTCGCACGCGTTGGACACCACCTCGCGCAGAAAGATATCCTGATCCGAATACAGCCAGCGCTTGATGACCGGCATAATGTTTTGTGCGTCAATGGACACGGAGCCCTTTTCCATTTGGATTGCCATAATCATAACCTCCTGACATACGATGGATCCCTTTGATCCTGTGGTTCTTGCGACCACAATGAGTATTATACCACCCATTTTGCAGAAATGCAATAGAAAATTAGCACTCAACGACGAAGAGTGCTAACAAAATGTCGAAAAAATGACTTTTTGCATCAAAAAAACCGCTGCCCCGTCGGAACAGCGGTTAATCATTCACGGCGCGAAGAGTGTGCAGCCCATTTCGCGGAATTCCGCGACCTTTTGCCGGAGCAGCTCCACCGTGACGCCGAAATGCTGCGCCATGCAGGCGAAGCACAGGTATTCCGTCGTGCCGCGGTTGATGAGCTTGCGCGTCAGGCCGATCTCGTCCGGCGAGACGGGGCTCCCGCACTGGCGGCAGGCATCAGGCATCGGTCTTCACCAGCTTGCACAGGTAGAGCTTGCAGTCGTGGCCCTCGATGTGGGGGTTGAAGAAGTCGCTGACCGGGCCGATGTGTTCGCCGGTGAAGACGTCGGTCATGTCCAGGGCGACGCCGCTGGTCACGGGCAGACCCATATCCACGAATTCGCCATGGACTTCGGCGCCCTGATCGGCCAGGTTGGCATAGAAGAGGGCGAATTCATTGTCGGACAAGTGGCGCAGGAGGATCAGCGCGGTGTCCGGGATGTGCATCCAGGGATCCTCGCCGGGGCCGGGATCAGGATTGGACACGCACACGCTGTCCCGGCGGACGACATAGGGCGCGCGGCATTCTTCATCCTGGTTGATGCGCAGGAGGTGCTTGTTCTGCATCAGCTCCTTGTATTCCGGGGCGAGCTTGCGCAGGTCGGCACCCATCATCAGCGGCACGCCGCACAGGCACCACAGCGCGAACTGCAGCCGGTATTCCTCATAGGTGCAGATCTTGCCCAGCCCCACATTGCCCTGGCCGGCCATGCCGACGGTCAGCATATCCATATCGTTGAAGCAGTAATTGCCGGACATGCACAGCTTGTCCAGCTGGCTCTTGACGATATCGGTGAAGGAGCGGTAGTTGTCGAAGATATCGCCGGTGGAGCGGTACATATGCGCACCGATCTGGCGCATCCAGGTGCCGGGATCCTGCTGGCCCCAGTTGCAGGCGGAGAAGAGGATCTCCCGTCCGGTGGCCTTGAGCGCCATGGACATGGTCAGGTAGCGCGCCTTGCAGTTGCCGGAGGAGGGGAAATTGCAGAAGTCGTACTTAAGGAAGTCCACGCCCCAGTCGGCGAAGGTCTGCGCGTCCACGAATTCATGGTCGTAGCTGGACGGATAACCGGCACAGGTGCGGGCGCCTGCGCAGGAATACATGCCGAATTTCAGCCCCTTGGAATGGACGTAATCCGCCAGCGCCTTCATGCCATGGGGGAATTTTTCCGGGTCGGGGACGAGACGGCCGTCCGCGCCGCGCTGACGCAGGCTCCAGCAGTCGTCGATCACCAGGTATTCGTATCCGGCGTCGCGATAGCCTTCGTTCACCATGTAGTCTGCCATCTGGCGGATCAGCTCATCATTGATCTGCCAGCCGAAAGTGTTCCAGGAATTCCAGCCCATGGGCGGTGTGCGTGCGATCATTGCAGGGAAGCCTCCTTATTAATATGTACGAATAGATACTGATTGAAAGAATTCTGTACAAAGTGCACTTTTCCTGCAAGGGCCTGCGGAAGTTTTTATCGACCGAAAACGATGATCGAAAACGGGCATCCGACGGTGTTAAATGAGAGGAAATCCGAAGCAAGCGCCCTTGCACACATTGTATGTGGACAATTGTGGGCAAAGTATGCGTAAAAAGTACAAAAAATGAAATGTTGCTTCCTTGACAAAAAGGCTGGGATTGCGTATGATATTAATGGTTGTAAATTGTGCAAATTCACCGAAACCGAAGGAAAGAATCTGGCGGAAGTATTCCGGTGATTTTGAAGGAGAGTGCCTATGAGGAGCAAACGGATCGTTGTCTGCGTCCTGGCGCTGCTTTTGAGCCTGCCCGTTTTCGCCCATGCGGCGGAAGAGGCCGTGCCTAACAGCGCGCTGCCCATGCCCAAATTCATGAAGAATGTGGCCGTTCATGACCCGTCCATCATCAAGGCGGATGACGGCTACTATTATATTTTCGGCTCCCACATGGCCGCGGCCAGGAGCGCCGACCTCATCGACTGGACGCTGATCTCCCGGGATGCGACCAATGGCGGCTGCACCCTGGTGAAAAACGTGCAGGAGGAAATGAAGGAAGGGCTTGCCTACGCTAAGTCGAACACCTTCTGGGCGCCGGATGTGGTGCAGCTGAACAACGGCACCTACGCCATGTATTACTGCATGTGCGAAGGCTCCTCGCCGCTGTCTGCGCTGGGCATCGCCTATGCGGAGAAGCCCGAAGGCCCCTATGTCAACCAGGGGCTGATCCTCAGATCCGGCTACGCGGGCTATAACGCCACGGTCTATCCCAATGCGGTGGATCCCTGCACCTTCTATGATCAGGATGGCCGCCTGTGGATGGTCTACGGCTCCTACTCCGGCGGCATCTACATCCTCGAGATGGATGCGGAGACCGGCTTCCCCCTGGAGGGCCAGCTGAACAACGGCCTGGGCAAGAAGCTGCTGGGCGGCAACCATGCCCGCATCGAGGCCCCCTACATCATGTACAGCCCGGACACGGAGTATTACTACCTGTTCCTGTCCTTCGGCGGTCTGAATGCGGATGACGGCTACAATATCCGCGTGTGCCGCTCCAAGACGCCCGACGGCCCCTATGAGGATGCGCTGGGTCAGAACATGATCCGCTGCGCCGGCCGTCCGGGGACGTTCTTCAACGATCCGGATTACGAATCCTATGGCGTGAAGCTCATGGGCGGCTATGAATTCCTGGCCGCTGAGGGCGACAAGAACAAGATCACCCTGGCCTACCGCAGCCCGGGTCACAACAGCGCCTATTATGATGAAGAAACGGGCCGTTACTTTATCGTCTTCCATACCCGCTTTGCCAATTCCGGCGAGTCCTTCCAGGTGCGCGTGCACGAGATGTACATGAACGCCGAGGGCTGGCCGGTGGTGTCGCCGCTGCGCTATGCGGGTGAAATGCCCCAGCCGGTGGACGCGTCCCTGATGGACGGCCTCTACAAGGTGCTGCTGCATCAGCGGGACATCAACAAGGTCGAGCATGAGAGCGAGGAGATCACCCTCCATGCCGACGGCACCGTCACCGGCGCTTACACCGGCGAATGGGCCTGCACCGACGGTGTCAATGTGACCCTGACCCTTGACGGGCTGCAGTACACCGGCGTGATGCATACCGCGCTGGACGCGAGCCAGCGGAACTGGACGACCTGCATTTCCGCGCTGGATGGATCCGGCGCTGCGCTCTGGGCCACCCGGGCGTATAGCAACTACATCGACTGAAGAATGGGGTGAATCGCTTGCGCACAAGGATCCTTGCTCTGGTCATGATGCTGCTGTGCATCTTCCCCTTCGCCCTGGCGGAGGATGGGGAAACGGTTCAAAAGATGGAAACGGTGGAGACGCTGTATACGGCGCTCGCCAAGACGTACACGCTGCCGGTCTATGCCGGTGAGGACGTGACCACTCAGACGGCACTGAGCCTGCCGCTGTATTCCGCCGGCGAGGTGACGGTGGCCGTTCCTGAGGACGCACAGTATGAGATCTGGCTGTCCTATGTCAACACCACCACGTCCACGCTGCCCACGGAAATGACCGTGACCATCGATGGGGAAGTCCGCTGCGCCGAAATGCAGCGCGTGAAGATGGACTCCCTGTGGGTGGATGACGGCATCTTCCCCACGGACCGTTACGGCAACGAGATCGCCACCACGCCCTATCAGGCGGAAGGCACGCTGGAAGCGGCCGTGTACGATTCCACCTACCGCACGGCGGAACCGCTGCTGTTCGAGCTGACCGCCGGCACCCATGTGCTGAAGTTCTCCGTGCAGGATGGCGGCCTGGATCTTTATGCCGTGACGCTTAAGGCGCCCGTTCAGGTGTCGGAAAAGCAGACCGGCGATGCATCCGGCGAGGCCATCATCGTCATTGAGGCTGAGCAGATCGCCTCGCGCAACGAATCCTCCATCCGCGGTGCGGGTGAGTTCAATGCGCGCCTGTCCCCCTATTCCAACGAGACCCGCAAGGTGAACTTCCTCGACGGCGCGTCCTTCGATGAGGCGGGCGACATGGTCACCTGGAACTTCACCGTGGAGGAAAGCGGCTGGTACTACCTCGGCGCGTACTATCGCCAGAGCGCCCGCGCGGATTTTCCCACCTATGTGGATGTCTATGTGGATGGCGCGATCCCCCATGCCGGTGCGCAGCGCGTGGCGTTTGACTACACCACCAGCTTCAAGACCATGCAGGCCAAGGCAGGGGAGGAGCCGCTGACCCTCTATCTGGAAAAGGGCGAGCACACCCTGTCCTTCTGCATCAATGCGGCGCACCTGACGCCCATTTACGAGACCATCGACGAGTTGCTGACGGAGATCAATGTGCTCTCCAACGACGTCAAGTCCCTCATGGGCGGCGCGACGGCGGATGCATACCGCTCCTACAACATGCTCAAGAATTTCCCTGACCTGGTGGAACGCCTGCAGGGCTGGGCCAAGCAGTGCTCCGACAGCGTCGAATATTCCAAGCAGTTCTCTGCCAATGATTCCGGTGCGGCCTTCTCCTCCATGACCCTGAGCGCCGATCAGCTCAGCCGTCTGGCCGAGGAACCCGAAAACCTGCCGCGCCGTATGTCTGAGTTCTCCACCGGCTCCAACTCTGCGGCGCGTATGCTCGCCCAGCAGCTGACCGATATGGCGAACAACGACCTGTCCATCGACCAGATCTACCTCTATCAGGCGGATGCCAAGCTGCCCAAGAAGGCGAACTGGCTCCAGAGCACCTGGGCCGGTGTGGAACGCTTCTTCACCTCCTTCGTGAAGGAAGACTATTCCGCCAGCGCCGCCACGGAATCCACCTGGGTGGATGACAATGGCGTGGAGCAGCCCGTCATCCAGGTGTGGATGGGCCGCAGCCGTCAGTATGTCGAGACGCTGCAGAACATGATCGACACCCAGTTCACCCCTGCGACCGGCATCAAGGTCAACCTGTCTCTGATGCCCGACGCGAACAAGCTCGTCCTGGCCAACGCCGCCGGCACTGCGCCCGATGTGGTGCTGAGCCTGCAGTACGTCGTGCCGTCCTACCTGAACATCCGCGGCGCGCTGTATGACCTGACGCAGTTCGAGGACTTCGGCGAGGTCGCCCAGCGCTTCTCCACCGGCCTGTTCATCCCCTACACCCTCAAGGACGGCGTGTATGCCATGCCTGAGACGGTGAACTTCTGGGTCATGTTCTACCGCAAGGACATCCTGGAATCCCTGCAGATCGAAGTGCCTGATTCCATGGATGAGGTCAAGCTCATCCTGCCCGAATTGCAGCGCCGCTCGATGAATTTCTACTTCCCCACGGCAGGTATGGTTGGCACGAAGGTCTTCCCCGGCACGCTGCCGCTGATCCTGCAGTCCGGCGGTTCCATCTATGACACCACCATCGGCGATACCACTCTGGACAGCGAGGTCTCCCTGACGGGCTTCCGCGAGCTGACCGAGCTGTTCACGGTGTACAACATGCCCATCGACGTGCCTTCGCCCGGCTTCTATCAGCAGTTCCGCGACGGCACGCTGCCCATCGGCGTGGCGGATCTGTCCACGTACAACCTGCTGCTCAATGCCGCGCCCGAACTGGACGGCCTGTGGGACATCGCGCTGTTCCCCGGCCTGACGGACGAAAACGGCGAGGTGCAGCGCTGGACCACTGGCGGTGCGGAGACCATGGCCATCATGTCCGCGGCGGAAAAGCATGACCGCCTGGACGAGAGCTGGACCTTCCTGAAGTGGTGGTCCTCTGCTGAGGTGCAGAGCCAGTTCGGCAACCTGCTTCAGTCCACCTATGGTTCCGAGTACATCTGGCCCACCGCGAACATGGAGGCCTTCGCCGAGCTGCCCCTGCGCAGCGCGCATAAGAAGGTCATCATCGAGCAGATGGAGTGGATGACCGAGGCGCCCTGGGTGCTGGGTACCTACATGCTGGAACGCGAACTCTCCAACGCTTTCATCTCCGTCACGGCGGACGGCGTCGAAGCTCGCCGCGCGATGGATACCGCGGTGAAGCGCATCAACCGTGAGACCTACCGCAAGCTGGAGGAGTTCGGCTATTACAAGGACGGCGTGATGCTGGAGGAATTCCCCACGCCCACGGCTGATGTCGTCCAGAACATCATCGATGCGTGGAATGCCGCGCATCCCACCACACAAGCAGAGGAGGGTGCAGCCAAGTGATCACCGATAAGAAAACGCCGTATCTGTTCCTCCTGCCGTATCTGCTGCTGTTTACGGTGTTCATCATCATCCCCACGGGCATGGCGGTCATGCTGTCCTTCACCAACTACAACGCGGTGCAGACGCCTGAATTCGTCGGCCTGACGAACTACATCAACCTCCTGACGCAGGATACCATCTTCCTGCAGTACGTCCTGCCCAACACGCTGGTGTTCTCCATCATCGTGGGCGTTGGCGGATACCTTCTCAGCTTCGTGCTGGCCTGGTCCCTTTCGCAGCTGTCGAAGGGCCCCCGCACGGTGCTGGCGCTGATCCTCTATTCGCCCTCCATGACCGCCGGCGTGGCCATGTCCGTGGTGTGGCGCACCGTTTTCCTGGGCAACCAGAGCGGCATCGCCAACTATGCGCTGACGGCGCTGGGCATCATCAATGAGCCGATCCTCTGGCTGTCCAACGCCACCTACATCCTGCCCATCGTCATCATCGTGGCGCTGTGGTCGTCCATGGGCGTTGGCTTCCTGGCGATGCTGGCCGGTCTGCTGAATGTCAGCCCTGAGCTGTATGAGGCGGGCGCCATCGATGGCATCAAGAACCGCTTCCAGGAGGTCGTCTACATCACCATCCCCTCCATGAAGCCCCAGATGCTCTTCGGCGCGGTCATGGCTGTGACCAACGCCTTCCAGCAGGGCTCCATCGGCGTGATGCTGACCGGCTCCAACCCCACCCCCCAGTACGCCGCACAGCTGATGGTCAACCATGTTGAGGATTATGGCTTCACCCGCTATGAGATGGGCTATGCCGCTGCGGTCTCCGTGGCGCTGCTGGCGCTGATCTACGCCTTCTCCTTCGTGGCCCGCAAGCTCTTTGAAGAAAAGGATTAAGAAAGGAGGGAATCCCGTGGCAGTTGGCGGAACCAAGGTCAATCCGAGTAAGTTTGAAAAGTCCCAGATCCCGCTGTATTTGTACCTGCTGCCCCTGGCAGTGGTGATGGGCGCGCCAATCGTGTACATCGTGTGCCATGCCTTCAAGCCCATGGACGAGCTGTTCGCATTCCCGCCGAAGTTCATCGTGTCCCATCCGTCCACGATCAACTTCACGAACCTTTTCCAACAGGCTGCAGGTTCGACTGTGCCCTTCTCCCGCTATGTGTTCAACTCCCTGGTGGTGACGGTGGCGGTGGTCGTGCTGTCCATCCTCATTTCCACCATGGCCGCCTTTGCGCTGAGCAAGATGAAGTTCAAGCTCAAGGGCCCGATGATGGAGATCAACAACCTGGCGCTGATGTTCGTGGCGACGGCGGTCGTCATCCCGCGCTACCTGACCATCTCGGCCATCGGCATCCTGGATACCTGGTTTGCACACATCCTGCCCCTGATCGCCATGCCCGTCTGCCTGTTTCTGATCAAGCAGTTCATGGATCAGGTGCCGGACTCCCTGCTGGAGGCCGCGCAGCTGGAAGGCGCCGGTTCCTTCACCATCTACCTCAAGATCATCCTGCCCATGGTGAAGCCCGCGATCGCCACCGGCGCGATCCTGTCCTTCCAGCAGGTGTGGAACAACACCGAGACCTCCAACCTGTTCACCTCGACGGAAAGCATCCGCACGCTGGCGTTCTACATGAACACCCTCTCCGGCGTGGGTACGGTGCAGGGCCAGGGCATGGCGGCCGCTGCGGCGTTGATCATGTTCGTGCCCAACCTGGTGCTGTTCATCATCAGCCAGAGCTCGGTCATGAATACCATGGCGCACTCCGGCCTGAAGTAAAGGAGGATGAAGATGAAGAAATTTGCAGTATGGCTGCTTCTGCTCCTCCTGTTGACTTCCTGCCTGACTGCGCAGGCGGCAACGCCCTTCCGCACCTATACCCAGGGCACGGATAACAACCTGGTGGAAACGCAAACGGCCTATGAGCCCGTCCGCACGATGATCCGCTTCGGCGATGAGACCCTCAAAATGCCCCAGGATATGCGCATGGGCCCCGATGGCAATCTTTACATCGCCGATAACGGCAACAAGCGCATCCTCGTCATCGACACCGAGGGCAATTTCATCCGCGAGATCGTGGACAAGAAGAACATGAAGAGCCCCATGGGCGTCTTCGTGGATGATGACCTGAATGTCTACGTCGCGGACGAAAAGGCGCGCTCCGTGCTGGTGTATGACAAGAACGGCAAGTTCGTCATGGAGTACGAAAAGCCGACCCACCAGCTTTTCGGCGATACTGCGCCCTATGTCCCCCAGAAGGTCGTGCTGGATAAGCGCGGCAACCTCTACATCGTCTCCAAGGGCAACACGAACGGCATCGTTCAGATCAGCCCCGTGGGCGGCGGCGAATTTCTCGGCTACTACGGCCCGAACTCGTCCCGCATTTCCCTGCTGACCCATATGCGCCGCTTCATCTTCGGTGAGAATTCCTCCGCCGTGGGTGATATCGTCCCGATCTCCGTCAAGAACCTGACTATCGATCAGAAGGGCATGGTCTACACCGTGACCGAGGCCGGGGACGAGAGCAGCCTGCGCCGCCTGAACGTGGCCGGCAAGTCCACCATGACTCCTGAATGGTGGATCGAACTGAACAGCGCCGTGGCGGTCAACTCGTCCAACTCCATCTTCACGGCCAATGCCAATGGCTACATCATGGAGTACACCGCCGAGGGCGATCTGCTCTTCATGTTCGGCACGAACGACACCCAGAGCGAGCAGCGCATCGGCATGTTCAAGTCCGTCACGGGGCTGGTGGTCACGGATGACTACACCATCTACGTCCTGGATGCGAACCTGAACAGCATCCAGGTGCTCAAGCCCACCGAGTTCACCGACCTGGTGCATCAGGCCTTCACCCTGTTCCAGGAGGGCAAGTACGCCGAGTCGAAGACCCCGTGGACGGAAGTGCTCCGCATGAACTCCCTGTTCACCTATGCCTCCACCGGTCTGGGTGAGGCGCTCTACCGCGAGGGCCATTACGAGGAGGCCATGGAGGCCTTCCGCAATGGCGGCTATCGCCAGGGCTATTCCGATGCCTGGTGGGAGCAGCGCTCCAACCTGCTGCACAGCAACATGGCCACTGTGATCTATGTGGCGGCGGCAGTCATCGTGCTGTGGGTGGTGCTGAAGAAGCTGGACAAGAAGTTCCGCATCTTCAACCCGCTGCGCTTTGTGAAGGAGAAGATCGGCACTATCAGCATCGTCCGCCAGGTCGGCTGGAGCACCATGATGCTCCGCAACCCCTACGATGCCTGCTACGGCATCAAGCGCGAGAAGCGTGCCGGCTGGCTGAGCGCCTTCATCATGCTGGCAGCCTTCTTCGTGCTGTATGTGCTCAACAAGTATTTCGCCGGCTTCCTGTTCAAGACCATGCCGGACGGCTACTACGAGCTGATCAATGACTTCCTGATCATCGGCGGCGCCTTCCTGCTGCTGACCATCTGCTGCTATCTGGTCTGCACCATCACTGATGGTGAGGCGCGCTTCCGCGATATCTTCATCAGCGCGGCGTATGCCCTCATCCCCATGATCGTGTTCCTGCCCATCAAGCTGGTGCTGACCAATGTGCTGACCTACAACGAGGAGTTCTTCATCACCCTGATCGATGTGGTCTCCATCGGCTGGACGGCACTTCTGATCGTGCTGATGCTGATGTATCAGAACGACTATACCCTCAAGCAGACCTTCAAGACCATCTTCCTGACGCTGTTCTGCGTGCTGGTCGTGGTGGCGCTGATCGTCGTGCTGTACATGCTGATCAGTCAGCTGGTGGACTTCATCGTGTCCATCTACGGAGAGGTGGTGTATCGCTTTGTCAAGAAAGTTTAATACCCGGCTGATCTCCATGCTCCTGGCGCTGCTGATGGCATTGGGCTGCATGCCGGCCCTGGCGGAGGATGTCTCTGCCCCCGTGCCGGAGACCGAAGCGGATGCGGCGGGGGCCCAGGAGGAAGCCGCAGAGGAAGTTGAGGAAGAAGCCGCGGAGGAAGAAGTGGTGCTCACCGCGCCGGAAGGCTACGTCCTGGCCGCACAGAGCAGCACCTTCAACCTCTATGTGCAGGAGAAGACCATGGCGGTCATCCTGCAGAGCAAGGAAAACGGCGAGCTGCTGTATTCCACCGTGCAGAATCCCAACACCGGCAATGCCACCTGGAAGGGCTTCTACCAGTCCGGCATCGTCATTGAGTATCTGGAGGACGTGAAGGACAAGGCCATCCAGGCGGACTTCATCAACAATGCCTCCGAGATCACCTACGCCTACACCGGCGATGGCTTCGACGCGCATGTCAGCTTCACCGACCTGGGCATCTCCTTCAATGTGGAGGTGCGTCTGGATGAGGAAGGGCTGCATGTCCACATCCCGACGGATTCCATCGTCGAGGTGAAGGATCAGACCTACATGATCGTCCTGGACGACAATGGCCAGGAAAAGCGCATCGACATGACCAAGTACACCAAGACCGCCGAGGAAAGCGAATTCCTGCTGACCATGAAGGACGGCGCGGTGTATCCGCTGGACAAGACCTACTACGTCTCCGGCACGGATGATTCCGTCACGGTGAAGAACAGCACCGGCACCACCCAGGTCGCGCTTCCGCTGACCAAGGAACTGACGGCGCCCTTCAGCGTGTATGTGAAGGATGCCAAGGGGACGAGCATCGCCTTCCCGGCGGAGGATGTGGCCTCCATCCAGAAGAACCTCTACCGCACCGGCACCGCCAAGGATGGCACGTCCCTGCGCATCCCCGTGGAGCAGGTGGTGGAGATCAGCGAGTATTCCTACACCATCGCCAGCTTCTATGTGTATCCCTTTATGGGATACAGCCGCGCGGGCGAAGGCCAGGGCTACATGATCATCCCCGATGGCCAGGGCGCCATCGTCGGCTTTGAGGACAACGAGGGCCGCTATACGTCCCCCTATGACAAGCAGGTCTACGGCGTGAACATCGGCGTGGACGACCAGTACATCTCCGCGGTCAGCGTCGAGGCGGAAGACGTCATCATGCCCGTTTTCGGCATGGTGCATACCGACAGCCAGATTGCCGTTCTGGGCGTCATCGAGCAGGGTGACATCGCCGCACGCATCCAGGCCTACCCCAACGGCGTGCGCAATCTGCCCTTCGACTGGGTGACGGCTAAGTACACCCTGCGCTTCGTCTTCAACCAGCCCATGGGCCCCAGCGCCGGCAACGTTGCCACCCGCACTGAGAAGCGCCGCGATGTCGACATCCTCCAGCACTTCCTCCTGA
Organism: uncultured Faecalibacterium sp.; assembly: GCA_964542315.1. Taxonomy (GTDB): domain Bacteria; phylum Bacillota; class Clostridia; order Christensenellales; family Aristaeellaceae; genus UBA11524. Next base: position 56,316 of record CAZIUA010000001.1, read on the forward strand.
CCACGGGTGAGGCGGCGGATTACGCCGGCCTGGCCGTGGCATACCGCAATTACCTGATCGCCAACGACACCTTCAAGCAGGCGGATGACCGCGCATTCGACATCCAGCTGGACTTCCTGGGCATCGAGCGGGAGAATTACCTCCTCGGCAAGCAGGATGTGGTCATGACCGACTTTGAACAGGCCGGGACCATCCTGGATGAGTTGAAGGAAGCCGGTGTGGAAAAGATGAGCGTGGTGTACCGCGGTTGGCAGACCAATGGCCTGACCGGCGGCGTCCCCACGGACAGCCTGAGCGTGGCGAAGTCCCTGGGCGGCAAGTCCGGGCTGAAGAAGCTGGCCGAAAAGGCGGCGGAAGCGGGCATCCCCTTCGCGCTGGAAGCCGATGTGCTCAGCCTCAACACCGAGACCCATCCCGCGCTGACCTTCTCCGCGCTGAAGAAGATCACCTCCCAGACGCTGTCCAAGCCCACCTTCGGCAAGGTGTATGACACGCTGAATTACTGCAACCCCGCCACCTCCAAGAGCGCGGCGGAGAAGCTCATCTCCGACATGACTAAGGAAGGCCTGCAGGGCATTTCCTTCACCGGCATCACGCAGGTGCTGACGGACTACTACCACAAGGATGCGTATCACGACACCAGCGAGATGGCCGCGATCTATGCCGGCATCATCAGTCAGGCCAACGATCGCCTGACCACCGCGCTGGTCAGCCCCAACGCCTACCTCTGGCAGTATGCGGACGTGATCACCGACCTGCCCGTCGCCGGCAGCGACTACACCTACACCGATGCGGAGATCCCCTTCCTGACCATCGCCCTGAGCGGTCAGATCCCGTACTATGTGGAGTACACCAACTTCCAGGCGAACACGCATGAGTTCTTCCTGCACCTGGTGGAGCAGGGCGCGCGCCCGTCCTTCCTGCTGACGTGGGAGGATCCCATCGAGCTGCAGAACACCAACTCTGCGTCCATCTACTCCTCCCGGTATGAGCTGTACAAGAGCATCATCGTGGAGTGGTATCAGGACCTGGCTGATCTCTTTGACATCGTCGGCACGGACGGCATGATCGTCGATCATGTCCGCGCGGGCGACCTGGTCAAGGTGACCTGGGACAACGGCACGTTGGTGTACATCAACTTCGGTGATGTGCCCGGCGAACTGGAAGGCATTGCCCTTGAGAAACTGAGCTTTAAGGTGGTGAACGGTCATGGCAACTAAGAAAAAGCACGCGAAACAGCAGGAAATTGCCATCACGCCGAAGAAACCTAATAAGCGTGAAAAGAACCCGCACGATAAAAAGCGCATCACCAAGCGCAAGCTGCGCGACTGGATGTACGGCTACATCTTCCTCGCGCCGTGGATCGTGGGTATCATCCTGTTCTTCGTTCTGTCCATGGTCGATTCGCTGAATTATTCCGTCCATAAGATCGTGATGGACAACGGTGTGCAGATGACCGCGCTGGAGCATTGGTATGACAACTTCGCATCCGTTTTCTCCCTGGAAACGGATCTGCCCACCACCCTGGGCTCGTTCGCCATCTCCCTTGTGCTCCAGGTGCCGATCATCATCGCATTCTCGCTGATCATCGCGCTGCTGCTCAACGGCAAGATCCGTTGCCGCAGCCTGTTCCGCATGATCTTCTTCCTGCCGGTCATCATTGCGACCGGCCCGGTGATGACCATGCTGACCGATCAGGGCGCGGCGACAGTGCCCATGATGTCCGACGGCAGCCTGCTGAATCTGCTCTCCGGCCTGCCGACGTTCCTGCTCGATCCCATCACGGAGCTGTTCAACAGCCTGATCCTGATTCTGTGGAATTCCGGCATCCAGATCCTGATCTTCCTCTCCGGCTTGCAGAAGGTGTCCACCACCATGTATGAGGCCGCCAAGATCGACGGCGCCAATGGCTGGGAGACCTTCTGGAAGATCACCCTGCCCATCGTCAAGCCCATCATCTTGCTGAACTCCATCTACACGGTGGTGTCCCTGGCCACCGGCGGCACGAATGAGATCATCGAGCTGATCTACGCCGCCACCTACACCACCCCGTGGACGAAGGGCTACAGCTACGGCATGGCCTTCAGCTGGATCTACACTGCCATCATCGGCCTGATTCTTCTCGGCGTCTTCCTGCTGCTCAAGGACAAGAGCGACAAGAAGGTGAAGTACGAGAAGAAGCTGGTCACGCTGCGCTAAAGGAGGGGAGAAACAATGAAATTCAGAGAGATCCCCAAGGATGCGCGCAAGGATCACTACAAGAAGCTCCTGCTGGGCAGCAATGACCGCCGCGGTCTGATCATGACCTTCGTGGTCTACCTGCTGCTCATCACCATCGCGTTCATCTACCTCTATCCGGTTTTGTACATGCTGTCCCGCTCGCTGATGACCAAGAATGACCTGCTTGACGCATCCGCCAAGTGGATCCCCTCGTCCATCACGCTGAGCAACTACTCCCAGGCCATCGCCACGATGGATTACTGGAATTCCCTGTGGAAGAACCTCGTCATCGCCCTGTCCGCCACGGTATGCCAGGTGTTCGTCACCTCCTGGGTCGGCTACGGCTTTGCGCGGTATAACTTCCCCGGCAAGACGATGTGGATGCTGCTGCTGATCCTCAGCTTCCTGCTGCCGGCGCAGACCATCGCCGTGCCGAACTTCCTGCGCTTCACGCAGTGGCACATGATCGATGGCACGGTCAAGCCCTTCGTCATCACGGCCATCCTCGGCCAGGGCTTCAAGAGCTGCCTGTGCATCCTCATCTTCTACAACTTCCACCGCCAGACCCCGCAGAGCCTCATCGAGGCCGCGGAGATCGACGGCGCGGGTCACATCAAGGCGTATTTCCGCATTGCGGTGCCGCTTTGCACGGCGGCCATCGTGGTCGTCACGCTGTTCTCCTTCGTCTGGTACTGGAATGAGGTCGACCTCGTCCGCACCTACCTGGGCAGCAGCAACACCCGCAATACCGGCCTGACGACCCTGATGCTGGAGCTGAACAAGTTCGAGGACAGCTACAACGCCGTCTACGCCACCCACGCCCAGTCCACCACGTCCACCAACCGCCTGAACGATGCCATCAAGATGGCTGGCACCATGCTGGCCATCGCGCCGATGATGATCCTGTACTTCTTCCTGCAGAAGCAGTTCGTGGAGTCCATCGACAAAGCGGGCATCACGGGCGAATAAGTCCTGCCGGCCGGGCAGGGGAGGCTTCTCCTGCCTGACCGCCCTTCCAATCGGATCAAAGCCTGGTCAGAGGCATTTGATTATATTAAAAAGGAGGACAACCCCAATGAAAAAGCTGGTTTCTCTGGTCCTGGCACTGTGCATGGTGCTGTCCCTGGCTTCCTTCGCCACTGCGGAAGATGCCCAGTACAACATGCCTGCCATGAACACCACCGACCCCATCACCCTGAGCGTCATGATCTGGGACGACTTCGAGATGGCCGAAGCGCTGGCCGCTTCCTTCATGGAGCAGTATCCCAACATCACCGTTGAGATCGTCCGCACCACCACTGGTACCGTTACTGCGGATCTGACCAACTACGCTGCTGCCGGTAGCCTGCCGGACATCTTCATGTGGCTGGACCTGGATCCCCTCCTCGCTTCCCCCTACATGGCGGACATCTCCATGTACCTGGAGAACGACGAGGAAGCCCAGACCAAGCTGTACTACACCATCCGTAACGCTGGTTACATCGATGGCGAGCGTTGCTACTTCCTGGCTGGCGAGTTCCTGCCCGCGACCGTCTACCTCGACATGAATATCTTCGAGACGCTGAACGTCGAGATGCCCGGTCAGGACTGGACCTGGGAGCAGTTCGTTGAGCTGACCCAGACCATGACCGATCCCACCCAGAACATCTGGGCCTACACCAACGGCATGTACGCCCCCGTCACCGCCGGCCCCATCGCCCTGACCGAGAACTCCATCGGCGAATTCGGCTGGAACGGCGAGAGCTACAACTTCGAGTCCGGCTGGGCTGAGGCGCTGGAGCTCCAGCTGGAGAACATCCGTCTGGGCAACACCTGCGTGGGCGGCTCCGATGCTTACCTGGCTGTTGATCCCTCCAACGAGTGGCCCGGCCAGACCGGTCACGTGGCTGTCCTGACCGACGCCTCCTGGACGCTGAACAACATCTACACCCAGCCTCTGGCCCTGGATCGCGGCATCAAGATGGTGCCCTACAATCCTCCGGTGGGCGCTGACAACTGCGGCCAGCTGGGCTTCCTGGACAACGTGTCCATCTCTTCTTCCTGCGAGCATCCCCGTGAGGCGTACGAGCTGATGAAGTACCTCTTCTGGGGCAAGGACGGCTGGATGAAGCGCTGCGAGCTGTTCCCCACCCTGGTGTGGGAAGGCACCGAGACCAAGGCCTACAACGTGCCCAACTGCTTCCCCATGATCCAGGACGAGGAACTGAACGCTGCCTTCGCCGCGCTGCTGCCTGACCTGGGCTACTGGAACGAATGGGTCTCCTACATGGAGAACATCCAGAACCCCGTGACCTGGGGCGCCCGTACCATCCCCGGCTTCAACGCCTTCCTGGCCAACGCCTACAACGGCGGTGACTTCAACGGCACCATCGGCATCGAGGCCGCGGTGTCTGCCGGCACGGCGGATCCCTGGGATTACACCGAGTACCTGGCTGAGCAGGGCCGTTACTACTACGACCAGGCCATGACCGCCTTCTTCGAGATCTACGGCCAGCCCACCGCTGAGTGATCCGCGGCAAGGTTTGATCGCCAGATCGAATGACCACGTGGGGGAGTGGCTTTCGGGCTGCTCCCCCTTTTACGGATTGCAGGGAATCCGAGTGATAACCAACTGGTTATCTACTGACATTATAGACCTCCATTGCACAAAAGTCAAGATGCCCAAATGGTTATGTGGAAACTTTTTTTGCATCTTCACTCGGGAGGACGGCTTATGACGAACTATCCGCGCATCAGGGAGCTGCGCGAAAAGCATGGCTACACCCAGCGGGAGCTTGCCGAGAAGCTGGAGATGCTCCAGCCCCAGTATTTCCGCTACGAACAGGGACAGCGCGATCTGCCCACGGCGCTTCTGATACGCCTGTCCGCACTATATGATGTGTCGACGGATTACCTGCTCGGCCTGACGGATGATCCGCGCCGCGCGAAATGACAGGCGTTTGCCTGCTTGCTTTTTCCGGCCGCTATGGTATAATGGAAGCACTGATCACACAGCGAAATAAAGGAGGAACCCACCCCATGCGCAAGTTCATCGCGCTGTTTCTGGCGCTGATGCTGCCCTGCGTGGCCAGCGCATCCACCCTCACCGCGGACGCGGCTAAGACCACCGTTGAAATGAGCGACACGCTCTACGGCCTCTTCTTTGAGGACATCAACTACGGCGCGGATGGCGGCCTCTATGCCGAGCTGCTGCAGAACCGTTCCTTCGAGTATGAGGACATCCTCAACCCGCGGACGACGGATCACTACAACGGCTGGGCGTTCAACATGTCCGCCGGTGCTGCCGGTACGGCCACCGTCCAGACGGACGATCCGCTGAACGGGAACAACCCGACCTACATGCGCGTCAGCTGCACCAAGGGCGATTACCGCTTTGCCAACCTGGGCTATCAGTCCACCACCTTTGCCGGCGGCATTCCGGTGGAGGAAGGCAAGAGCTACCGCTGCTTCGTGTGGATGCGCAATGCGGGCGATTTTGACGGCCAGGTGGAGATCGCGTTGACCAAGCGCACGGGCAAGTCCATCGCCGTGCCCAAGCGCTTCACCCTGACGGACGAGTGGCAGAAGTACGAAGTGACGTTCAAGTCCTCCTACACGGAGGATGCGGTGCTGTCCTTCATCCTCCACGGCACGGGCTCCATCGACATCGACATGGCCTCGCTCATCCCGGCGGATGCCTACGGGGCGGATTGGCCCAATGGCGGCCTGCGCGCCGATCTGGTGCAGGCGCTGAAGGATCTGCATCCCTCTTTCCTGCGCTTCCCGGGCGGATGCGTCACCGAGGGCAGCTATTACCGCAGCAACTTCTATGACTGGAAGGACACCGTCGGCCCCATCGAGCAGCGCAAGGAGAACTTCAACACCTGGGGCTATATGCAGAGCTACGGCCTGGGGTATTTTGAGTACTTCATGCTCGCGGAGGCCATTGGTGCGGAACCGCTGCCCGTGGTGCATTCGGGTCTGCTTTGCCAGGCGCGCGACGTCAAGGAAGCACCCCTGACCATCGAGGAGACCAAGGCCTATGCGCAGGATCTGCTCGACCTGATTGAGTTCGCCAACGGCGGCACGGATACCACCTGGGGCGCGCTGCGTGCCGAGATGGGCCATCCGGAACCCTTCAATTTGAAATACCTGGGCATCGGCAACGAGAACTGGGATCAGGTCTACTGGGATCGCTTCGATATCCTCTATCACGCGGTGAAGGAAGCGTATCCGGAGATGGAGATCGTCTCCTCCGCCGGCCCCGTGGCGGAAGGCGCCCTGCCGGACAACGCCTGGCGCACCATCCGCGCCAGGTATCCGGACACCATCGTGGATGAGCACTACTACATGGGCGGCGACTGGTTCCTGTCCAATGTGGACCGCTATGACAGCTATCCCCGCACGACCCGCGTGTTCGTTGGCGAATACGCCGCGCATGAAGCGGCGCAGGCCAATGGCCGCCGTCCCAACAACCTCTACAGCGCCCTGTGCGAGGCGGCCTACATGACCGGCCTGGAGCGCAACAGCGATGTGGTGGTCATGGCCTCCTATGCGCCGCTGATGGCGCGTGACGGCATGCAGCAGTGGACGCCGGACATGATCTGGTTCAACGCTCGCGAGGTGCTGCTGACGCCGAACTACCATGTGCAGGCGATGTTCGCTGCCACGGTGGGCGATCAGGTGGTGGTGAGCCGGTATGACGGCGTCAATCAGCTGATCTACCACGTCATCACCCGCACGGAGGACAAGCTCTACGTCAAGCTGGTCAATGTGTCCTCCTATGCGGATGATATGACGCTGAACCTGGCCAATGTCCCCGACGGGACGGCCGCCTTCACCCGTCTGACGGGCGAAAAGAACGCCATCAACACCTTCCAGCAGAAGGAGCGCGTTGCCCCCATCACCGGTGAAACCGCCATTGCAGACGGCACGCTGACCATGGAGCTGCCCGCGTATTCCGTGACCATCCTGACCTTCGACCTCGAGTGATCTTCCGGGACAAACCCGGTCAAAAAAGGGAGGAATACCCATGAAGAATGCCAAGCTGATCCTGGACAAAGACTATGTCATCTCCGAAGTGGATAAGCGCCTTTTCGGCTCCTTCATCGAGCATCTGGGCCGCGCAGTGTATACCGGCATCTATGAGCCGGATCATGCGCTGGCGGATGAACAGGGCTTCCGCAAGGATGTGCTTGATCTTGTCCGCAAGCTGAATGTGCCTGTGGTGCGCTATCCCGGCGGCAATTTCGTTTCTGGCTTCCGCTGGGAGGATTCCGTCGGCCCCAAGAGCGAGCGCCCGAGCCGTCTTGACCTGGCCTGGAAGACCACCGAGCCGAATTCCTTCGGCCTGCATGAGTTCGTGGACTGGGCGAAGAAGGCCGACACCGAAGTGATGTACGCCATCAACCTGGGCACCCGCGGCGTGCTGGAAGCGCAGGATGTTGTGGAATACTGCAACCACAAGGGCGGCACATACTGGTCTGACAAGCGTATCGCCAATGGCGCGAAGGATCCCTTCGGCATCAAGCTCTGGTGCCTGGGCAACGAGATGGACGGCCCCTGGCAGACCGGCGCCAAGACGGCCTACGAGTATGGCCGTATCGCCAATGAGGCTGCGAAGGTCATGAAGTGGGTCGATCCCACCATCGAGACCGTGGCCTGCGGTTCTTCCGGTCTGAACATGCCCACCTTCGGCGCATGGGAGTATGAGGTGCTGGATCAGTGCTATGACCATGTGGACTATGTGTCCCTGCACCGCTACTACGGCAATCCCCACAACGATACGCCGGACTTCCTGGCGTCCTCCCTCGACCTGGATGAGTTCATCAAGACCGTGGCCTGCATCTGCGACACGGTGAAGGGCAAGAAGCATGCCAAGAAGAAGGTACACCTCTCCCTGGACGAGTGGAATGTCTGGTATCACTCCCAGCAGCAGGATCAGAGCCTGTACAAGAACGAGCCCTGGGGGACGGTGCTCCACCTGCTGGAGGACGTCTACAATTTCGAGGATGCCCTGCTGGTCGGCCTGATGCTCATCACCATGCTGAAGAACGCTGACCGCGTGAAGATCGGCTGCCTGGCGCAGCTGGTGAATGTCATCGCCCCCATCATGACCCGTGAAAAGGGCGGTGCCTGGGCGCAGACCATCTTCTACCCGATGATGGATGCCTCCATGTACGGCCGCGGCAAGAGCCTCCAGCCCATCGTCACCAGCGACAAGCACGACACCAAGCACTTCAATGATGTGCCTACGGTCGATGCCGCCGCTACTATGGATGATGCCGGCCATGTGACCATCTTCGCCGTCAACCGCGATCTGTCCGAGCCGGTGAAGCTCCAGATGGACATGCGTTCCTTCGGCGATCTCGTGCCGGAGTTCCACAATGTGCTCCATCACGACGACATGAAGGCCGTCAACACCGAGGCCAATCCTGATGAGGTGAAGCCCGTCCAGCAGCCCGTGGTCATCGAGGATGGCTGCATCGTGCTGCCCGCGGCCAGCTGGAACGTGATCCGTTTTGCCCCCGCGAAGTAAGGCGGATATCAAATCGTCTCCCCGGAGGCGCGCTATGCAAGAATTGAGCATAACGCGCCTCTTTTTGTGTGGCATCACGAATGGGAATGTGCTATCATAGTCAAAAATCAACCGTTTTGATGATGAATGGAGGATCTGCATGAAACGTCTTTTTTGCGTGGTGCTGGCTGCGCTGATGCTGTTCTCGACCTGCGCCATGGCTGCGGAAAGCACTAATCCGCGCGACTATACGCCCCTCAAGGAGCTGTCTGCCCAGCATGGCTTCCTCATGGGCGCGGCGCTGAGCTACGGCAACATGACCGACGCGCAGTACATCACGACGGTGAAGCACCATTTTGACACCATCACCGCGACCAACGAGATGAAGGCGTATTCCCTGCTGGATCAGCGCGCGAGCCAGGCCAGCACGGACGGCATGCCGCGCATGAACTTCACCACGGCGGACAAGATGGTGGAATGGGCAATGAAGGCCGGCCTGAAGGTCCGCGGGCATGTGCTGGTCTGGGATGCCTACATGACCGAGTGGTTCTTCCATGAGGACTATGACACCTCGAAGCCCATTGCCGACCGCGAGACCCTCAAAAAACGCATGCAGTCCTACATCGAGGATGTCATCTGCCATTTCGAGGACAAGTATCCCGGCGTGGTGTATTGCTGGGATGTGGTCAATGAGGCCATCGGCGACAGCGCGGGCGAGTATGTTGCGGATGATCCGCGCCACATCCGCACCAAGCGCTCCGGCAGCAGCAATCCCTTCTATGAGTACATCGGCGCGGACTATGTGGAGTTGGCCTTCCAGTATGCTCATGAGACAGTGGATCTGCTGGGTGCGGACATCCGCCTGTTCTACAATGACTACAACATGTTCCACATGGGCAAGCGCGAGGCCGCCATTGAGCTGGTCAAGAGCATCAATTCCTTCGTCATCGATGCCGAGGGCAACTGCGTCCGCCTGTGCGACGGCGTGGGCATGCAGGGCTATATCGGCGGATACGGCACGCAGAGCGGCTGCATGAACGACGGCAACATCCGCGACATCAAGAAGTCCATCCTGATGTACGCCGAACTGGGCGTGGAAGTGCAGTTGACCGAGATGGCCGTGCGCAACTATGACAAGGACAAGGCGCATGAACACGCGGAATTCTATCAGCGACTGTTCAAGATGTTCAAGTCCATCAACCGCGATGCGGAGAAGCCCATCCTGACCAGCGTGGCCATCTGGGGCCTGGTGAGCAACCCCTATGACATGCCCACAAGCTATTCCTACAAGATGAACGGCACCTACGGCGGCCTGTTCGGCTGGAACTGCAAGGCGGAGGAAGCCTTCTGCCTGGTGCATGCTGAACTGGCGGCGGAATAAGCCGATTTCCCCCAAAGAAGTATCGCCCGGCCGGGATGGTTCGGGCGATTTTTTTACGTGCAACGAAAAAGCCTCCTCCGCATGGTGCGCGGGGAGGCAGGAATGCTTATTTCAGGAAGCCGTTGATGATCTGCTCCTCGGCTTCGGCCTCGGTCAGGCCCAGCGTCATGAGCTTGATGATCTGCTCACCGGCGATCTTGCCGATGGCGGCCTCGTGTATCAGCGCCGCATCGATGTTGTTGGCCTCCAGCTGGGGGATGGCCAGGATCTTCGCCTGATCCATGATGATGGCGTCGCACTCGGTGTGGCCGGTGCAGGCCGCGTTGCCGATGATGCGGCTGTCGAATTTCTGATAGCTGCTGTCGCGGGCAACGGAGCGGCTGATGACGTCCGCGGAGGCGCCTTCGCCGTTGAGGTTGACGGTGTAGCCGCTGATGGCCACCTGATCGCCATGGGTCATCAGGCGCTCACGGACCACCAGGCTGGCGCCCTCGGCCAGATCGGCGCGGGTGACGCGGTCGGTGTTGTCCACGCCCTTGATCTGCACCATTTCCATCTCCATGGAGGAGCCAGCCGCCATGGTGACCTCGGTGACGGGGTTCAGGATGCGCTTGCCGCGGCCTTCGCCCTCGCCGTAGTGCTTCTCGACATACTTGACTTTGGCGTTCTCGCCCACGAAGAAGCGGTGGATGCCGTCATGCTCGGAGTCCTGGTCGCCGCAGTTGTGGATGCCGCAGCCAGCCACGATCACCACGTCGCAGCCCTCGCCGATGTGGAAATCGTTATACACGACCTCCTTCAGGCCGCTCTCGCTGAGCACGACGGGGATGTGGACGCTCTCGTTGACGGTGTGGGGCTGGATGTAAATATCGATGCCGCTGCCGTCATCCTTGCTGACGATGTTGATGTTGGCGGTCACGTTGCGCGCGGCGGACTTGCCGTTGGCGCGGATGTTGTAGGCGCCGGCGGGGGTCGCTTCCAGACCGGCGACCTCCATCAGGATGCGCTTCTGAATGGCGTCCATCACAGATCGCCTCCCTTCGTGAGCTGTCCGCAGGCGGATACGGCGGAAGAGGTGCCGAGCAGCGTGGGGAGGATCTCCTCCTTGGTGCCGTGCGCCATGATGCGTCCGCCGCCCAGCACAACGATCTCATCGGCGATGTTCAGGATGCGCTCCTGATGGCTGATGACGATGATCGTGCGGTCGGAATTGGTGCTGCGCATGCGCTCGAAGACCTCGATCAGGCTCTTGAAGCTCCACAGGTCGATGCCGGCCTCGGGCTCGTCAAAGACGGACAGCACCGTGCCGCGCGCCAGCACCGTGGCGATCTCGATGCGCTTGAGCTCGCCGCCGGAGAGGCTGCCGTTCACCTCGCGGTTGATGTAATCGCGCGCGCACAGGCCCACCTCGGACAGATAGGCGCAGGCATCCCCCACGGAGAGCTGCTTGCCGCTGGCGATGCGCAGCAGGTCAATCACGCAGATGCCCTTGAACTTCACCGGCTGCTGAAAGGCGTAGCTGACGCCCATATGTGCGCGCTCGGTGATGGACTTGTCCGTCATGGATACGCCGTCGAGCAGGATCTCGCCGCTGGTGGGCTTTTCGATGCCTGCGATCAGCTTGGCCAGGGTGGACTTGCCGCCGCCGTTGGGGCCGGTGATGACAACGAACTTGCCCGTGCCGATGGTCAGGGAAATATCATGGATGATCTCTTTGGTCGCCGTCTCGGAAGGCACGGCGAACGTCAGATTTTTGAGTTCCAGCATTGGTGTGCACCTCGATGCTCTTCAACTTGTTGAAAATCACTAAATATCATCATATCACAGGACCTGCCTGCTTGTCAAGGAAAGGACCTGCATGATCTGATATACCAGGAAAATGCCAGGGTGAAACAGCGGATGTCACAGGCGGGCAGTGCGACGCCGTTTTCCGGGGCGGAAGGTGCGTTCGAGCTGGAAACGCAGCTTCTGCCGGGTGCTCAGCGCGCGGTAGAGCGCCTGGAAGCAGCCCTTCGCCTGGGCGGTCTCTTCCGCATAGGGCGCGGCGTGCCCGTAGAACATCAGGTTCGCCGCTGCAGCCAGCCCCTGCAGGGACACAGCCGCGGTGGTGCTGCCTTCCGCACGGCGGAAGAACGCGGTCGGGCTTTCGGACGGCTCGCGGCGCAGCCCCTGACAGCGCAGCGCATCGTGGATCGCCTGGATCCAGACCAGCCAGCGCGCGAATTCCGTTTTCTGCCGCTTTGCCTCGGCTTCCGGCTGCACCATGACCACACGCAGGACGGCAGCCGCGAGCGCAACAAGGATCAGCAGCCACCACCACGGTGCGGATGTGCCGTCCTGTGCGGCAGGGGCATCGGCGTCCTCGGGGACGGCGGAGGGCGTAGGCACGGGGGAGGACTCGTCCTTGGGGGCGGAAGGTTCGGGGGGAGGCGTCGTCTCCGGGACGGCGGTGGGTTCAGGGGTCGAGGTGGGTTCGGGCGTGCCCTCGGGGGAACGCTCGTGGGGCGCATCCGACGGATCGGAGGTCTGATCGGGCGGCAGGGTGATGTGATCCACACTGCTGGGGGTCGCGTCAAACGTGACCCAGCCGAAGCCGCGGAAGTACACCTCCGTCCAGGCGTGACCTTCGTTGCCGGTGACGATCGCCAGCCCTTCCTCATCCGGATAGGCCACATAGCCCTCCACATAGCGCGCAGGCAGGCCGGCGATACGGCACATGACCGTCATCGCGGAGGCAAAATGGATGCAGTAGCCCTCCTGCGCCTCGATGAGGAAGGTGGACACGAAGTCATGCTGGGGGGACTGATCCGGCGCGTCCAGGGTATAGGTGAAATTCGCCGCGAGGAATTGCTGAATGGCGCGCGCCTTGGCGAAATCCGTCTGCGCGCTGCCAATGGCCTGCTGCGTCAGCGCATAGACGCGCTGGTCGATATCGTTATGCAGCTGGAGGTAGTTGGCGCGCACGGTCTCCCACGCGGGATCGGACGCTGCATCCGCCGAAAGGACGAGGCGCTCGATGCCTGCGTCATTGGCGGTGAAGAGTGCTGCATCCATCGTCCACACATCGCCGATGGTCAGGTTCGCGGTGGCGAAGACCTCGCTGGCGGCGTTGAAATAGGGGACGAGGCTGCCTTCCGCCGTCAGGCTGCGCAGGCGCTGGGGGACAAAGAGCGTCGAGGCGCTGTCCCGCAGCATGCGCACCTGGAGCTTCGTGGGGGAGAGCAGCGAGGCATCCGCCGTGCCGTCCAGATAGGGGAGCGCCTGGTCGAATGTGCTGGTGCGCAGGGCATCAAAGCGCGTGGAGGCATACAGATACCGCCGCTGACCCAGATCATCCGTCCAGGTGCGGCCGGTGTAGATGTTCTTGATCACGCCGCGCAGATAGGCCTTCTGCGGGGTGATGACGGCCATGACCGGCTCCTCGTGCGGGGTGGCCGGTCCGCCCATCTGCCCGATGCCCTGGGGATAATAGCCTTCGCTGGCGAGGGTGAAGACATCGCGGGGCTGGGTGTAGAAGAAGGTGTCGTAAATGCGCTGACGGATGGCATCCGCCATGGATTTCATCGGCGGAGACACCACGCCGCCCAGGAATACGCCGCTGAAGGCCAGCAGCGTCACGATCGCGGACAGCGGAAGCACGCGCAGGATGCTGAGCTGCTCATCACCGGTGCGCAACAGGAGCATCACGCAGGCGACGGTGGCGGGCATCAGGCAGGGGAGCACATCCGCCCAGCCGCCCAGCCAGAGCAGGATCGCCGCCATGACCAGCAGGATCAGCGCAGGGAAGGCGCCGGCGCTGCGCTGCGTCACGAACCAGCTGACGCAGGCGCAAAGGAGGCAGATGATGATGGTGAATGGCGCGCCGACCATGGGCAGCGCCGTCGTCAGGCCGGACATGTGCAGGATGAGTGCCTGCATCACCTCGGCGATGGCGGACGCGCTGCCGGCCGGCAGGCTGATCAGCCCCACCGCGAGCAGCAGGCATCCTCCGCCCAGGCGGATGCGCCGGTCGATGCTGGCCGGTACCAGCGCCGCATGCATGAGCAGCAGCAGGCTGGCCGCGAGGAAGCCGTGCTGCATCAGACCGGTCACGCCGAGCAGCGTCAGCGCCATGCCGAGGGAAAATAAGTAGGATGTCAGGGCATGGGCTGCCGCATCCTTCACTTTGGCCAGAAGGATCACTCCTTGATGATGGTAGAGTCAGGCACTTGAGGAGGCCTGCGCTCCTTGCAGAGGGATCACAATTGCACCGGCGTCACATAGCAGACCTCGATGCCCGCGCTCTGCAGGCGGGAGATCATCGGCAGGTTCGACGGGTCATCCGGGTCAAAGGTGATCAGGTACAGCCGCAGATACGGCCCGGTATGGCGCATGGCCGTCAGCACATCCACCATGCGGGAATCAAGCCTTGCGCTGACCACCACCGTGCAGCCGACCTTGCGCATGCGCCGCATTTCCAGCATGAGCATGCGGTCGAACTGATCCGGTGCGGAGAAATCCACGCGCGCCAGGGCCTCCAGGATGACGGGCAGCCCCATGCCCTTGTCCAGCTCGATGGGATGATCGCCGTGGATGGGCAGCTTGGCAGGATGGTCGGTCTGGATGTTCTGCTGCATGACGGATGCGGCGGTCTCCAGCAGCGCGTCGCGCAGATCCGCCTGCGCTTCGTCCTGCGCCGTGTGCGGGGGCGTGGAGCAGTCCAGCAGCACCAGCGCATCCGGCATGACCGGCGCTTCAAACCGGCGGACCATCAGCTCCTGCTTGCGCATGGACAGCTTCCAGTGGATCTTCTTCATCGGGTCGCCCTGCTGATAGGTGCGCACATCCGCAGGACTTGCGATGTCCTCTGCGGCGCGCGCCATGCTTTCTGACCCGGAATCCCCTGCGGCGTAGGTCAATTCGCCCGCGTCGAAGGGCGTGGGCAGGACGATCAGCTCGCCGCCCTGTGTCTGGGGATGCTTCTCCACCGTGAACAGGCCGAGCAGATCGGTGATCACGACGCGCTGCAAGCCGGGATGCGTCACGCCCACATGCGCCGCGTGGAAGGTCAGCGTCATGGTCTGGCCCTGACCGGGCGCACTGCTGAGCAGCACGGTCTGTGCCGGACGATCCGGCCCGGCGGACAATTCCGCCGTCAGCGGCGCAATGGGGAGCCATCCGCGATAGGCCACGCGGACGGTGAGGGTCACATCATCGCCGCGCTGGACGGTCTTTTCCGACAGATCGGCGGAGAGTGTCAGCGTGGCGGACGCCTGCCACACGCTGAGAAAGCAGCTGAGGATCAGCAGCCAGACCAGCAGGGAGGCGGAAAGAAACATGGCGCTCCCGGTGGAGAGCGCCGCGACGAGCAATGCGGCCGCGATGATCACCGGCATGGTGATCCGGCACCGGATGCGGCCCCTGATCCGGGCGGTGCTCATAGCTTCACCGGCACGGGGACGGATTTGAGCACCCGCATGACCACGCTCTGTGCGGTCACGCCCTTCATGCGACTCTCCGGGCTGAGCACCAGGCGATGCGCCAACACCGGCAGCGCCATGTGCTGCACGTCCTCGGGGATGATGTAGTCGCGCCCGGCCAGCAGCGCACACGCCTGCGCACCGTGGATCAGCGCGATGGCGGCACGGGTGGAGGCGCCAAGGATCAGCGCGGGATCCTGACGGGTGGCAGCGGCCAGGGAGGCCACATACATGCGCACCTCAGGGGAGCAGTACACCTGCTTGACCATCTCCTGCAGGGAGATGATGTCCTGCGCGGAGCAGACGGGCTCGATGGTGGCCATGGGCTTGACCTGGCCGGAATAGCGCTCCAGCACGTCCATTTCCTGCTCCAGGGTGGGATAGCCGATGGAGATGCGCAGGAAAAAACGGTCCATCTGCGCCTCGGGCAGGGGATAGGTGCCGACGAATTCACCGGGGTTCTGCGTCGCCAGGACGATGAAGGGCCGGGGCAGGGGATGAGTCACGCCGTCCACGGTGACCTGCTGCTCCTCCATGACCTCCAGCAGGGCGGACTGGGTCTTGGGGCTGGTGCGGTTGATCTCATCCGCCAGCACCACCTGGGACATCACTGCGCCCTCCTTATATTCCATTTCGCCGGTCTTGAAATTGACGAGGGTGAAGCCAGTGACGTCGGAGGGCATGAGGTCGGGCGTGAACTGGATGCGGCGGAAGCTGCACGCCAGGGATTTGGCCAGCGCGGAGGCCAGGGTCGTCTTGCCGACGCCGGGGACGTCCTCAATGAGGACATGGCCGTTGCACAGCAGGGCGATCAGGGCGTATTCCACCGCCTCTTCTTTGCCGATGATAACTTTGCTGATATTGTCCAGCAAGGCTCCGATCATGTGACGGGGCTGCTGCATATTGGTTTCCTCCTAAAAAAAGCGATCCTGTCGGCTGTGACCGACGGCTTTAGTATACCCTGTTTCACAAAATAAATCAAGCTGCGCGCATATCAGCGGGGCGCGACACATACCTTCAAGCAGGCTTGAAACGGACAAGGAGGCGGTACGATGTTGAAATTTCCCGACCTGACCAGGCTCAAGGGCATGAAGCTGCCCCGCCGGGTGGATATGGAGCGGCTGCTGATCGTGGGTGCGGCGGCGCTGGTGGTGGTGCTGGCCCTGCGCGGCGGCGAGGAAACGGCGGACACCATGGTGTACGATACGCCGCCTGTGACGCAGCCCGCTTCAGTCACGGCGCAGCAGGCTGACATGGTATCGACCGTGTGCTGGTATGAGGATGGCGATGGCTACCTCGTGCCGGTGACGCGGCAGATCCCCATGCAGGACGGCATCGCCAAGGCGACCCTCGCACTGATGGTGGAATCCTCCGAAAATGACCTGGCTGCCGCGCGCATGGGGCTGACCAATGTGATCCCCGAGGGGGTGAAGATCGACCTGGACATCGCGGGTGGCAAGGCGCGGGTGGATCTGAGCAAGGAGGCGCTCAAATGCGCCGATGCCGAGGAGGAATTGCTGATGGTGCAGGGCGTGGCCGCGGCGCTCTGCGGCTTTGACACGGTGGAGGAGGTCAGCTTCCTCTTTGACGGTCAGAAGCGTTCCAAGCTGACCCATGGCACGGATGTATCCGGCGTGTTCACGGCGGATTCGGTGAATGTGGAGTCGGTGTCGGTCTTTGCGGACAGCGGAAATGCATCCGCCGTGCAGCTGTATTTCCCCTCGGCCAGCGGACGCATGCTCGTGCCGGTGACGCGCACGGTGTTCTCGCCCGATGACATCGCCACGGCCATCCTGGAATTGGCCAAGGGGCCGAAGAGCGATTCCGGATTGGAAGGGCCGATCCCCGGCAAATGCGGCGTGAAGTCCGTCAAGGTCAAGGATGGCGTGGCGACCATCGATTTCACCCGTGAATTCGCCGATGTGGCGCAGCACAGCGACGGCGGACATCAGGCGGTGCAGGCGATCCTCTTTACCGCCAGCCAGTTCCCCGGGGTGAAGAAGGTGTCCATCCTCGTGGAAGGGCAGCCCTTCCACACAGAGCCGCAGACCGTCTCCACCTTTGTCAACACCGCCGAGGAGGTCATGACACAGTATCCCGGCGTGATTGAGATCGACTGAGGGCAGGGCTTGCTTTTCCGGGCGTGATCCGATATAATTGTTGGGATCACAAACGCGAAAGGAGGCCCCTTCCCATGCCTATGGACGGCCTCACCCTTGGTTTTGCAGCCCGCGAGATCGAGCGCTGCCTGCTTGGCGGACGAATCGACAAGGTCACCCAGCCCGAAAAGGATGCGGTGATCCTCCTGATCCGCGCGGGCAGCACCAATCATAAGCTGCTGCTGTGCGCATCGCCCAACAATGCGCGCATGCACCTCACCACACAGAATTTTTCCAATCCGCTGGAGCCGCCCATGTTCTGCATGCTCCTTCGCAAGCAGCTGCTGGGCGGCCGCATTGCGGGTGTGAAGCAGATCGGCGGCGACCGCGTCATCCACATCGATGTGGATACGGTGGACGAAATGGGCGACCATGTGCTGCGCCGGCTGGTGCTGGAGATCATGGGGCGGCATTCGAACCTGATCCTGGTGGACGGCGAGGGCCGCATTCTGGATGCGGCGCGCCATGTCGGCCCGGATATGAGCCGCGTCCGCCAGGTGCAGCCCGGTCTGCCCTATCTTCCGCCGCCCGCACAGGAAAAGCTCGCCCCGGAGGATGTGACGGCACCGGCCCTGCTGGCTGCGCTGGAGAAGGCTGGCGATGTGCCGCTGCATAAGGCCATCGCGGCGAGCATCAGCGGCATGTCCATAGTGGCGGCGAAGGAATTGGCCTTCCGCGTGCTGCCCCGCGGGACGGACCGCAGCGAGGACCTTCAGGACACCGCCGCGCGCCTGAGCGACCTGCTACAGCGCCTGCCGGATATGGCTGATCCGCGCGTGCTGATAGATGAAGGCGGCGATCCGGCGGATGTGTTTGCCTTCCCCTATTTGATGTATCCCGTGGCGCAGCAGGAAAGTGCTGTGACCGTCAGCGCTGCGCTGGAACGCTACTTCGGCTCGCGCGACCGGCAGGACCGGCTGAACCAGAAGGCGGCCTCCATGGTCAGGATCCTCAAAAACCACATCGAGCGCTGTGAAAAGAAGCTCGCCCAGCAGGAGGAGGATCTGTCCAACACCGCCCGGCTGGAGGAGTATCGCCTCATGGGCGAACTCATCAACGCCAATCTCTGGCAACTGAAAAAGGGACAGACGGAGGCCGTGCTGCCCAATTATTACGACGAAAACGGCGGCACGATGACCGTCCCGATGGATATCCAGCTCACGCCGGTGCAGAATGCCCAGCGATATTTCAAGAAGTACCAAAAGGCGCGTACCACGCGTGAAATGGCCGCGCAGCAACGGGGATCCACCCTGCAGGAGCTGACCTATCTGGAGGGGATGCTGCTGGATGTGGGCAAATGCGTGGGCGAGAGCGAACTGGAGGAGATCCGTGCGGAACTGGTCTCCACCGGCTATGTGAAGAAGACCGCCAACCGCCGCCAGCAGCGCGCGCTGCCGAAGTCCAGGCCGTATCACTACCGCAGCGCGGACGGCATCGACATCTTCGTTGGCAAGAATGCCGCCCAGAACGAGCGCCTCACCGGTGATGCGCGCCCCAACGAAATGTGGCTCCACGCCAAGGATATGCCCGGTTCCCACGTCATTATCCGCGCGGAAGGCGAGATCCCCTCCCAGACCATGGCGCAGGCCGCCACCCTCGCCGCGTGGTATTCAAAGGGGCAGCATTCTTCCATGGTGCCCATCGATTACACCCTGCGTCGTTATGTCAAGAAGATCCCCGGCGGCGCCACCGGCATGGTCACCTACACCAACCAGAAAACGGCGTATATGACCGTCTCCGAGGCGGATGTGAAGCAGATCGAGCTGGTGGAGGGCTGAGCTGTTCCAACATATGGAAAAGGTTGACATTTCTGACAGGGTATGATATAGTGATAACTAACCCCAAAGAACGAGGAGGAACAACCAGATGAAGAAGATCCTTTCCCTGACGGCTGCCATGCTGATGGCTGCATCCGTCGCGTTCGCGGCCGGCAGCTACACCCCCGGCAGCTACACCGAGACGGTGGACGGCCACAACGGCACCATCACCCTGACTGTGGTGACCAATGAGGACGCCATCACCGAAATCAAGCTGGGCGAGCATGTGGAGACCCAGGGCCTGGGCGACGTCGCGATGGACAAGATCATTGCGGACATCGTTGCGGCCAACAGCACCGCGGTGGATTCCGTCACCGGCGCGACCGTTTCTTCCGAAGCGGTGAAGACCGCTGTCAATGCGGCGCTGGCCCGTGCGGAAAAGGGCGAAGTGGACGCTGTGGTGGAAGAGACCGCCGCTGCTGCCGGCACGCTGACCTTCGCGGAGCAGTGCGCTGCGGCCGGTGTGGCCTTCACCTATGAGGATCCCAATGCGGATGTGTGGAACTACACCAGCAGCGATCCTTCCGTGGACGTGACCACCCATGCCTCCGGCCTGCCCAAGTATGTGGACGAGACCGAAGGCGGCTGCATCAAGACCGTGGCTGACCTGGCGGCGCGTTCTGCGACGAAGTACAAGGTGTACTACTGGATCGCGGATGAAAACGGCGCGTCCACCATCGAAGAGGCCGCGAAGCTGGAGAATGCCCAGTATGTGTCCTATCCCTTCCCCAATGACGGCGGCAAGTACGCGGTGAAGCTGCAGAGCAACAGCATCGGCACCAACACCGTCATCACCATTGACGAGAACGGTCTGCCCTGCGCGGCCATCTTCGGCCTGAGCTACAAGATGGACAAGGACGGCAATGTGTATACCTCCAGCGCCATCATGTCCGAGACGGCGACCTACCGCAACATCATGGCCGGCAGCAAGGTCATGATCAGCTACTACGAGTACAACTTCACCTCCGAGAAGAAGATCGGTGTGGGCACCCGTAATGCGGGCGCGCGCGTCGTGGTGGAGATGGACGAGGAGCTGAGCACCCTGACCATGAACGACAAGGATGCTGACGGCAATGCCATCAAGATGACCGTGGCGGCGTTCAAGGCGCTGTCTGCGGAGGAGCAGGCGGCCTACAGCGTGCGCTATGTGACCTTCAAGGCCAAGGTCGTGGAGCTGTACTCTATCGGCTGATCACCCCGAACACACAAACAGGCGATCCGGATGCATGTCCGGATCGCCTCAGCATGTCAAAAAAGTGGCGAAAGCCACTTTTTTGAGTTTTTGCACTCCGTCACTGTCAGGGCTACAGGTAGCCCTGACGGCCGTTCCTCCGTGTAATGA
>CAZIUA010000002.1:0-72338 GCA_964542315.1 uncultured Faecalibacterium sp.
CAAACTATGCCGATCTTTTCCCAAGGAATTAAATCCCTTAGTGAGACACCCTTTATGGGCGCTTTTATGTCCTGATCTTTTTTATGAGTGGAATGGAGATTGTCATTCTGAGTTCCTTTGCTGTGTTCTCCGCGTTATTGTACCATGATGTTGCCCGATGATTTTCCGCACGCTGGCAAGGCCGATCCTTTGCAGCTTGACACCCCGTGGGACAGCCCTGCGCCGTCCCGCTTTGCGTGCTGAAAGCAGGATCCGTCATGCGCCGCGATACCGGAAGGCCGTGAAATCCGCCTGTGCGCCCTGTCCGCTGACGAAGCAGCCCACATACGCCCCGACGAAGCCGCCGGACGTTTCGCTGCCCAGGAATCCGCCGTCCGCCGTGGCCACGGGCTGGCCATCCACCAGCAGAGTGTGCACCTGCCCCTGCGCGGCGATGCCTACCGTGCAGCTTTCGCCCGTGAAGGCCGCCTCCCAGAGAATGTCCGTGATGCGCGGATGCTCCACCGGTTGCGGGTTGGTGTAATCCGGTTTGCCGCACTTTTCGCAGCGGACGGCGCGCACGGTGCAGCCTTCTTCCGTCCGGCAAATGCTGACGCGCAGGTGGTTGAAGCCATTCTGAAGCAGCATCAGTCCGGCCTCGCCAACGCCGTTCAGGCGAACAGTGACCTCGCTGGTGAAGGACATGTGCTGCTGGCGGCGCGCATAGAAGCCCGGACAGCCGTTGGGGACGGCCATGCGCGGCAATGCTTCCGGGATAAGCCAGTCCGCCGATGCGCGCAGGGACAGCGCATCCGCCGCGACCCGGACGGAGGCTTCGTCCGGCGTGCCGAGGGTGTTCCAGCACAGGGCGGTGAAGGCATCCTCGTCCGGCTGATCAAAGGAGCAGGGCGGCAGGTCCGGCGCAGGGTACGTCCACTCCACGCGGCCCGTGCCGGGGCTGACCACAGGCCATTCGCCCGACCAGTCCACCGGCGTGATGAAGGTCTCCCGGCCCAGATTCTTGTGATAGCCGCCATAAATGCGGGAGGCCAGCGCCACCATGTACCATGAGCCGTCCGCCAGCTGCACCAGATCACCATGACCCACATTGGCGATGGGATAGTCCAGCCCCAAATGGCGGTGGGTGAGGATGGGGTTCCCGGCATAGCCCTCATAGGGGCCGAGGAGATCGCGGCTTCGGGCGATGGTCACGGCATGGAAGTCCTCCGTGCCGCCCTCGGCGATCATCAGGTAATACCAGCCGTCCTTCTTGTACATATGGGGCGCTTCGGGCGCCCAGGCGTTGCACAGCGCACCGCCCCAGGCATAGACGCGCTCGATCACAGTATCCGTCGTCAGGTCGAGCCGCCCCACCCATACGCCGGGCTTCTGCTCCGCCCAGTCGGTGGTGCCCATCATGTAGACGCTGCCATCGTCATCCCAGAAGATGGTGGGGTCGATACCGGGCGCCTTGCGGATGTAATGAGGCTCCGACCAGGGGCCGGCAGGATCCTCCGCGGTGACGTAGAAATTCCCCCCGTGGCTGACATTCGTCGTGACCATATAGAACAGCCCGTCATGATGGCGGATGGTCGGGGCATAGATGCCGCCGGAGATATACTGCCAGTCCAGCTGGAGCTGGGAGGGGCGTGTCAGGCAGTGGCCGATCTGCTCCCAGTGAACAAGGTCGCGGCTGTGGAAGACCGGTACGCCCGGATAGTAGGAAAAGCTGGATGTGACGAGGTAGAAATCCTCCCCCACACGGCAGATGGAGGGGTCGGGATAGAATCCGGGCAGGATGGGATTGTGCAGCATATTCTTTCTCTCCTTGCGGACGGTTTTTCTTCATTATAGCACATCCTGCACCGGCATGCATCCCCCAATTTGGCCGGCATAGCCCCTGCACCGGGCGCATAGGATGTACGGGGCGGTTGGGAAACTTTCACCGCGCATGCAGGATTTTCCCCTGCCGATCCGTTATATAGATGAAACGCAAACGAAAGGAGCTTCCTTGACGATGAAACGCTTTTTTGCCCTGCTGCTGAGCCTGATGCTCATGCTCGCGCTCGTTCCGTCCGCCCTGGCGGAAGGGGAAGGCTGGTATATCGTGGACAGCACCTCCCCCAATGGGTATTGCTATCTGTATTCCGCCGCCAGCGACCGCTCCGAAAAGAGCAGCAATCTCGGCCGGTATGACAATGGCGACCCGATCTACGTCCTGAGCTACCGCGGCGGACAGGACGGCAGCTTCAACTACTGCCGCGTCCGCACCACCGACGGGAAGATCGGTTACATGCACGATTACGCCCTCACCCGCTACACCGGCCTTTCCTCCACCCAGGATACCGGCGCAGGCTGGTACATGGTCAGCAGCACCTCGCCCAACGGGTATTGCTATCTGTATTCCGCCGCCAGCGACCGCTCCGAAAAGAGCTATAACAAGGGCCGCCACAACAACGGCGAAATGGTCTATGTGCTGGACTACTACGGCGGGCAGGACGGCAAGTACAACTACTGCTATGTCCGCACGGAAAGTGGCGAGACCGGCTACATGCATGATTACGCCCTCACCCGCACCGCCGATGTGTCCTTCGCCAGCACCGGCGAAGGCTGGTACAGGGTCTGCAGCTTCTCCCCGGACGGCTATTGCTATCTGTACTCCGCCGCCAGCGACCGCTCAGAACTGAGCTGGAATCTGGGCCGTCACGACAATGGCGAACTGGTCTACGTCCTGGAATACTACGGCGGGCAGGACGGCAGCTATAACTACTGCCGCGTCCGCACGCTGGATGGCGAGATCGGCTACATGCACGATTACGCGCTGATGGACTATCAGACCTACCTCAAGCAGTTCTATTGATCCGGAAAGGCGGAAGACCAAAGATGAAAGTACCGAAGATCCTGCTCTGTCTTGCCTTGCTCCTCCTGCTGAGTGTCCCTGCGCTGGCGGAGGAGGACCAGCCCCAGCCCTACACGGGAGATATGGTGGGAACATGGGGCTTTGCCGACGGCTTCTACACGCCCTATCCGGATGACCTTGTTGTCAGCAGCACACCGACCCGCACGCCCCTTGTGCTGACCGCCGTGCGCGGTGATTTCGCTCCCGACCAGACCTTCGCGGTGTATGAAAGCCCGCGCGGAGAGGAACTGCGTCGCGCCGGGAACGGCAAGGCAAAGGTGTCCACCAACGGGGAGATCATCGTCTATGGGCATTGGATGGGGACATTGTTAGTGGAATACGAGATCAGCGCGGACAGGCACCGCATCGGCTGGATCGAAGCAGAAATGGCCGACGTGCCCGATCTGGACTACACCGATGCGAACAGTCTCTGTCTCTGCCCCTGCGGCGTGGTGACAGCCTCCGTGGCCCTGACGGACGATCCCCTGTACAGCCAGGAGAGCATCGCGGTCATGTCCGGCGGCACCAGCGTGCATGTGCTGGGACAGTTGGACGACTGGCTGTTGGTGGAGGGCTTCATCGGCGACGATGTGCGCATGGGGTTCGTCCCGGTGAGCGCAGTGGACATGCAGGCCGGCTATACAGCTGACGTGCGCTATAGCATCGACCACGCCGGAGCATTCACCGAGGCGGACATCCGTGCCGCCATGGACGCGGTGTGTGCCTGTTTCCGGGCGGACTGGGCCGGCAGCGCGCTGAAGGTGCTCCGCTATGTGAACGCGGACAATACCGCCCCCAACCGCTGGTTGGCAGAGGAGGGCGTGGAGAGCATCCTGCTTTACGCCGACCTGAGCAGCATGGAGTTGTGGGACTTCGAGATTGCCGGACGTCTCGCGAAGGACTACCAGTTCGTCCTCCAGCGTGACCAGGACGGCAAATGGGTTGTCAGCAACTGGGGGTACACCTGATCCGCCGCACGAAACACCCCATTCGTCAGTCCGTTAAATCATACAGACGCAAACATCCCCCGGCAGCCGTTTTTTTCACGGCCCGGGGGATGCTTTTATTTGATTACAGTGCCTTCATGGTGAAGGTGAAGGAATAGGGCTTCTCCGCCGGATAGCAGTACTTCGGCAGCACGGGAGCACCCCAGCTGTCGTCACCGCCGACGCCCATGCGGAACATGGCCACATCCAGCACCGTGCGCACAGAGCCCATCAGGTCGCCGGGATGGTACGCACCCTGCAGCTCCTCCACCGTCCAGGGCAGGCAGGAGACCTCCAGGTTTTCGCCGGTGATGAGCAGGCCGTGATGATCCGCACCGGTCACGGAGAAGGACTGCACGCCGCTGCGGCTGCCGGACTCCTGCGGCTTGCAGTAGGGCGTCATGCCATCCGCCGTCTTGTAGGAATGCCAGCCCAGATACGCGCCGTCACGGCGGTCCACATAGTTCTCCTCCGGGCCATAGCCGTAGTAGTTGACCGTGTCCAGACGGGGATCCAGCTGGAAGGACAGACCCAGCGCAGGCATGTCCGGCAGATCCTTCACGCCCGGCCAGTTGACCGTCACGTCTATCTCGTCGTTGCGGCGGATGGTGTAGACCACCGTCATCTCGAAATCCTTGATGACATCGCTGGTGTAGGCATAGGTCAGGGTGGTCACGCCGTTTTCATCGGTCTCGTCCTTAACCCAGTGCTGCCAGCAATAGCGGCTGATCAGGTGATAGATGCCCTGACGCACAGCATTGTGGTTGCCGCGGTCGTTATCCGTATCCGCGCGGAAGAGGGAGAGCTGAGGCGTCCGCAGGAGCGTTTCATGTCCCGCCTTATCCCGGAAGGAGATCAGGCCGTTGCTCTTGCCAAACATCACGCCCAGGCCATTGCCGCGCACGCCGATATTGCTGTCGCCGCGGATGATCGTCGCCGCTTCCGTCGGCTCCTGCGCGCAGGTCAGCTCGCCATAGACGCACTGGTCATGGCTGAGCACTGTGCCGGCCGGCAGGATGCCCTGATCCTCGCTCAGCACGAGGTAGCAGGTCAGCACCACCTGACCCTCCGCAGGCAGCTTGCCATAGGGCAGGTTCACATGCTTGGATTCACCCGCCGCGATCTCCGGCAGGAGGATCTCGCCTGCGCGCACGGGCTTCATATCGCATTCCACCGTCCACCGCAGGAGGTAGCCGTTCAGCGGCGCGAAGAGCTTGCGGTTCCACACGGTCACGCCGGTCTTGCCGACCTTGAGGAACACATCGCGGAAGAGGTAGCGCACTTCCTGGCACTTGGGCGAGGGCGTGCGGTCCCCCAGGATGATGCCGTTGGCATTGAACTGCCATGCGGTGGGGCGGTCGCCGAAATCGCCGCCGAAGGCCATGCGGTCCTGCCCGTTGGGACCCTTGACGCGGATCGTCTGATCCACATAGTCCCAGATGAAGCCGCCCTGATACATGGGGTACTTGTCTTCCAGCGCGGTATACTCATTCATGCCGCCACAGGAATTGCCCATGGCATGGGTGTATTCGCAGTTGATGAAGGGACGATCCGGATCGCCCTTGAGGTACTTCTCGATATCCGCCGCCTTGGTGTACATATGGGAGAGCATATCGGAGGTGTGCAGATAGCGCTTATCATGCACGCAGCCCTCATAATGCACCAGACGGGTGGGATCGGTCTTGCGGAAGTATTCGCTCAGGTCGAAGAGGTTGCAGCCGCCCCAGCTCTCATTGCCGCAGCTCCAGATGAGGATGCAGGCATGGTTCTTGTCGCGCTCCAGCATGGACTGGCCGCGATGGATGACCACATCATGCCATTCAGGCTTATCACCGGGGACGACCCAGTCGTGCCAGGGCGACCAGGAGCCGTGGCTCTCGATATTCGTTTCGTCGATGACATACAGGCCGTATTCATCGCACAGGCGGTAGAACTCCGTCGTGTTGGGGTAATGGCAGGTGCGCACCGCGTTGACGTTCATGCTCTTCATCTGGCGGATGTCCTGCAGGATCAGCTCGCGGGTCATGACGCGGCCGTGATCGCAGTCGAACTCGTGGCGGTTCACACCATGGAAGACCAGGCGCTTGCCGTTCAGGCACATGATCTTGTCGATCATCTCGAACTGGCGGAAGCCCACCATCGTCCGGCTGACCTCGGTGACGCGTCCCTGCTCATTGGTCAGGGTGACGGTGAGGGGATAGAGGGTCGGCGCCTCGGCGTTCCACAGCTTCACATCCGGGATGACGCTCTCGAACTGGAGCTGCGTCTGGCCGTACACGGGCTTGGTCTCCTCATACAGGACATGACCTTCCCGGTCGGACAGGGTCACACGGGCCTGACCGCCGCGCCCCGTCAGCGTCAGCAGCGCATCCAGATGCGCCACGGTGTAATTCTCCGTCAAGGGCGTGCGGACACGGATATCCGCCAGATGGCTTTCCGGCCAGAAGAGCAGGCTGACGCTGCGGTGGATGCCGGAGAAGCGCCAGAAGTCCTGATCCTCGATCCAGGAGCCGGTGCAGCGCTTGAACACACGCAGCACCAGACGGTTTTCGCCCACACGCGCGCAATGGCTCACATCGAAGCTGTGGGAGGTGAAAGAATCCTCCGCATAGCCGATCTCGTGGCCGTTCATATACACCAGCACGGCAGCCTCCACGCCGCCCAGATGCAGGATGATGCGGTTCTGCAGATCCTTCAGGCTCAGGTGGAAGGTCTTCACGCAGGTGACGGTGGGATTATACTCACTGCTGATCTCCGGGGCCTTCATATCCTCATGGCCGTCCCAGGGATACTCCGTATTGACGTAATGCGGCGGATCCCATTCCGGGTTGATCAGCTGGAACTCGCAGGGAACCGTGATCTCCTTCAGGCCGCCATCCATGATGGAGCCGGTCAGCAGCGCCGCGGGGGCGGAGGAAGGATTCATGGCGAAATGCGCCTTCCACTTGCCATCCAGGGAACGGACCAGGCTGGAATGCCCTGCCGCCATCTCCTGATGGGACGCGAAAAACTCATGGTCGGACACAACGGGCATTTCACCCACGCTGAACACACGGGGATCGGCCAGCCACGCAGCCACGGCAGGCTGAGTGCTGCGATCAGAACGGATGTTGCTCATAACGGGCAGCTCCTCTCTCTTATGCATCGATATTCATGATATGGACAGATCCACTTCTTTTATTATACCCCATTCAGCCCCCTTTGTCCATACAGCAATCCTGCATTTTCGTGCATTCGATGCGGCGGCACGAAAGCCAGCCGGGAAATCATCAAAGCATCTTGCATATTCTTGCGTTTCGTGCTAAAATACCAGCGTCTTGCATATCAAAAATACGATGACCGGGGCTTAGTAAGCATCCGCCCGACCCTCACAGAGAGCGTCCGTTGGCTGAAAGGACGCAGGGAGGCGGAAAGGCCGAATTTCACCCCGCGAGCTGCCCGGAAAGGGCCGTCCGCCGCGTTAAGGCTTCGAGTGACAGCGCCTTTTGAACGCTGTAATTTGAGTGGTACCGCGGAATCAACCGGTCACAAACCGTCCGTCTCATGCTTTTCATGAGGCGGATTTTTTGTTTGCAGAGCAAAGTAAGGAGGAACCATCCATGAACGAGAAGATCGCCGCATTGCAGCTTAGCTTCGAGGCAGAGCTTTCCCAGGTGACGGACATGGCCGCCCTGGAGAGCCTGCGTGTGAGCTATCTGGGCAAGAAGGGCAAGATGACCGAGCTGCTCAAGGGCATGGGGAACATGTCCGTGGAGGAGCGCAAGACCATCGGCGCCCAGACCAATGAGCTGAAGAACCAGATCACCGTGGCGCTGGCGGAAAAGCTGGAGGCCATGAAGGCTGCCGAACTGCAGCAGGAGATCGAATCCCTGCCGGAGTTCGACGTGTCCATGCCCGCGAATATGGAGCGTGGCTCCTATCACCCCATCACCCTGGTGCAGCGCCAGTGCGAGCAGGTCTTCCGCACGATGGGCTTCCACCTGGAGGACTATGCTGAGATCGTCACGGACTACGAGTGCTTCGAGTCCCTGAACATCCCCAAGTTCCACCCCGCCCGCGATATGCAGGATACCTACTATCTGGACAATGGCCAGCTGCTCAAGACGCAGACCTCTGCGGCGCAAAACGCCATCTACCGCAAGTATCGCGATGAGCTCATCAACAACGGCGTGCCGATCAAGGCCGTTTTCCCCGGCCGCTGCTTCCGCAATGAGGCCACCGACGCCTGCCACGAGAACACCTTCTTCCAGATGGAAGGCATGATGGTGGACAAGAACATCTCCATCTCCAACCTGATCTATTTCATGAAGACCATGCTCAGCGAGGTGTTCCGCAAGGACATCAAGGTGCGCCTGCGTCCGGGCTTCTTCCCCTTCGTTGAGCCGGGCTTCGAGCTGGATATCTCCTGCCTGATCTGCGGCGGCGAAGGCTGCCCGTCCTGCAAGCATTCCGGCTGGCTGGAGCTTTGCCCCTGCGGCATGATCCACCCTGAGGTGCTCAAGGCCGGCGGCATCGACCCCGAGGAGTACACCGGTTTCGCCTTCGGCCTGGGTCTGACCCGTCTGGCCATGATGCAGTATGGCGTGAAGGATATCCGCGACCTGAACAGCGGCAGCCTGGCGCGCCTGAGCCAGTTCACGGATGATGAATAATTGATGGAGGTGAGCGCAAAATGTATATTTCGATGAATTGGATCCAGGAATTCGTGGATCTGTCCGGCATTGACCTGATGGCGCTGATCCATCAGTTCTCCCTGTCCACCGCTGAGGTGGAGAACGAGATCTTCCACAAGGGCGCCGATCTTTCCGGCGTGGTCGTGGCTGAGATCAAGAGCATTGAGAATCACCCCGAATCCAAGAAGCTCCACCTGCTGAAGGTGGACTGCGGCGAAAGCGAACTGGTGGACGTCGTCTGCGGCGCGCCGAATGTGCGCGTGGGCATGAAGACCGCCTTCGCCAAGCTGGGCGCGCAGATCGGCGATATCACCATCGCACCGCGCAAGCTGGCCGGTCAGACCAGCCACGGCATGTGCTGCTCTGAGAAGGAACTGGGGCTGAGCGACAACAACGACGGCATCATGGACATCACCGAGGATGTGGCGGTCGGCACGGACATCAAGGATCTGTGGCAGATCGACGATATCATCTTCGAGGTGGACAACAAGTCCCTGACCAACCGCCCTGACCTGTGGGGCCATTACGGCATCGCGCGTGAATTCGCCGCCCTGGCCAAGCGTCCCCTCAAGCCCATGCCCCTGGCCGACCTGACGCAGTACGACCATCTGCCGGCCATCGACATGAAGATCGAGGATCCCCTCTGCCAGCGCTATTCCTGCCTGACGGTGGAGAACATCACCCACAACACCGCGCCGATGAACATGCGCATCCGCCTGTATTACTGCGGCATGCGTGCCATCAACCTCCTGGCCGACCTGACCAACTACCTCATGCTGGAAATGGGTCAGCCCATGCACGCCTTCGACAGCCGCAAGGTGGAGAAGATCCGCATCCGCCGCTTTGACAAGCCCTTCACCTTCCAGACGCTGGACAAGGTGGAGCGCAACATCGATGAGAACACCCTCATGATCTGCAACGGCGACAAGCCCGTGGCCATCGCAGGTATCATGGGCGGCCTGGATTCCGAGATCGTGGAGGACACCACCTCCCTCACGCTGGAATCCGCCACCTTCGATGCGGCCTCCGTGCGTAAGTCCACCGTCCGCCTGGCGCACCGCACCGATGCCTCCGCGCGCTATGAGAAGTCCCTTGACCCGGAGATGACCGTTCCTGCCATCGCCCGTTTCGTCAAGCTCCTGCAGGATGTGGACAGCGGCATGCGCGTCACCTCCCGCCTGACCGACGAGCGCGCCTTCACCTATCCCGCCATCACGCTGGATTTCGACAAACGCTTTGTGGACCGCTATACCGGCATCGAGATCAGCGATGCGCATATCGTCGATACGCTGACTGCGCTGGGCTTCACCGTCCGTCACGAGGGCGATAAGTTCTCCGTGGATGTGCCCTCCTGGCGCGCCACCAAGGACGTGACCATCAAGGCGGACATCATCGAGGAGATCACCCGTATCTACGGCTATGACAATTTCGCCGTCCATACGGCGGAAGCGCCCCTGTACCCCGTGCGCGAGCAGATCGAAAAGACCACCGACAACAAGGTGAAGGACATCCTCGTCAAGCGCTATGGCCTGCATGAGGTGCATTCCTACATCTGGCAGTATTCCGATGAATACAAGAAGCTGGGCATCGAGGTGGAGGACAATATCCACCTGCTCAACGCCACCAACCCCAACATTGAGGTGCTGCGCAATGCCATCGTGCCGACCCAGCTGACCCAGGTGAAGGTGAACACCGGCTATGCGCCTGCGTTCGGCATCTTCGAGATCGGCCGTGTGGCGGATGGTACGGACGAAAACGGCCTCGCGCGCGAGCACAAGAAGCTCTGCATCACCCTGTACAGCAAGGTGGACAGCATCGAAACGCTGTATTTCAAGCTCCGCGACATGCTGGCCGTCACCGTGGACGACCTCAAGCACAAGCCGCTCACCTGGCACAAGGCTGAGGCCACCCACTCCTGGCAGCATCCCCGCAACCTGAACGACGTGATCTGCGACGGCGTGGTGCTGGGCCAGATCGGCGTGGCGCATCCCGTGGTCAGCAAGAAGATCGACAAGAAGGCCGCCGTGGTCTTTGCCGAGATCGACATGGACGCGCTGGCCCATGTGTCCGCCAACCGCATCGCCTATGCCGAGCCGAGCCGCTTCCCCGGCATGGAGCAGGATCTGACCTTCATCGCCAACACCTACGCGCCCATCAAGCAGGCCATCGACGAGGCGAACAGCCCCCTGGTCAGCAAGGTCGCCGTGGTCGGCACCTACACCGATGAAGCCGGCAAGTCCATCACCGTGCGCATCTCCTTCTCCCACGCCGAACGCACCCTCACCCGTGAGGAAGTGCAGGCCGTGGTGGACAGCGTCATCGCCAAGCTGGACAGCCAGGGCATCGCGCTGAAGAAGTAAAACCGCATTGCTGCTGCCCTCGTGCATCGCGCACGGGGGCAATTATGTTTTTACAATGTTCTTTGGACTGATATATTAACAAAATAGACATCTCATGATATTTATTTATTAGGGAGGTGATTCCAGTGCAGCAGGATGCAAAGACAAAGCGCACACCTACACCTACTGTTGCCAGGACTTGTGTAATTTTACTGAAGTGGTAACACTTGCTTGCACCGGCTATCATGAAGTCGATTGGGGGCCGAATCAGTTGATTCCTACGCCTGAAGAAGCGCAGCAGAAAGGTTGCTTCCCCCGTGCATCCGCGCGTTTTTTGATCACTTGTACGAGAGAAGTATATCGATGAAGAAAAAACTCCGCCTGTTCCTGCTCCTGTCCCTGCTGCTCTGCATGATGATCCCGTCCCACGCAGACACCGTTGACGTGGTGGACGAGTTGTGCAACCATGGCACGTTCATGCGCATCACAGAGCCCCAAAGCCGCTGTGTCGCCGATGGAGATGGTATTCACCGCAAAGAGGCCTACTTCTTCGCCTGGTGTGCAGAATGCGGCGATTATGAAATAGAAATCATTGCTGAAAGTATACTGGAACCCCACAACTATGTGCTGACAAGGGAAGAATGCAAGAGCGCTTATCATACATATGTCTTTACCTGCAAGGATTGTGGGCATGAGGTGGAGGGTCAAATGCCCTGCGCTGGGAATCATCCCGATGTGGAATGACCGACAAACAAAGGCTCTCTGCCATCGCGCAGAGAGCCTTTTATGATGTGTTTTTATCGTTCTGCCTTCCTGAAAAAGAGGGCATAGACCAGTCCGGCATTGATGGCGAGGTCGTAGATCCTCAGCCGGTCAAAGAGGAGGAGGGTGGATACGACGAAGATCAGGACGATCCCGATGGCGATAAGCCTGGCGAAAAGCCCCGGCTGTTTCGTCATCCAGGTGAAATACGCCAAAACGGGGGACAGAAATGCAAAGAGCGTCCATCCGGTAATGAAGATGCGGCTGTAAACGCCCTTGGTGAGGACGGCCACAAGATAGTAGGTCGCCAGCATGCCCAGGCAGAAGGGCAGGATGTTCAGCACCGCCTGCTTCCGTGTGGGGCTGTGCAGGACGATCAGCACGCCGAGCAAGATCCAGATGGACAGCTGGGAGAAAATGTTGCCCAGGTTCTGGGTGAACATGTCCAGCAGACGGCTGACAGCCCCCAGTGTCAGCCCTGCAAGGAGCATCCCCAGGGGGCATGAGCGCCCTTTTCACGGCGTTCACGCCTTGTCCCAGTCAAAGACCTCCCATTCGGTCAGGGCCGGGAAGGCGGAGGGATCGTTGCTCTTTTGCAGGCGTTCCAGCCTCATCCAGCGGACGGTGTGACGCCCGATGGCGATGTGCTGGCGGTCGGCGGTCTTTTCCAGCGGGAAGGCGTATTCCGTCCCGTCGGAGAGCACCACATGCCCCGATACCCAATAGGCATCATGGGGGAAGTCTGCACGGAGGGTCAGCGCCATGCCGTCGATCTCGACCTCGCGGCCGAAGTCCAGCGTGCAGCAGGCATCTTCCCGCGCGCCAATGCCCCAGCTCTGGAACAGCCAAAGCCCGTGGTGATCATTGTGGCACATGCCGTCGATGACATTGCGCGCCGCGAAGGTGGATTCGCCGCGGGTCTCCACATTGGCGGTACAGTGGGGGGAAGAAATCCGTGTCACCGCGCAGGTCGGATGGGTTGCGGGCGATATTGCGCCGGGCAGCGATCTCCTCGGCGGTCATGGCACGGGCGGTGACGATGCTGCGCGACCCGCGGAATGCCCCGGAACAGTAGGCCAGGCGGTGTTCGCCAGCGGGGACGCGCCAGGTCATGCGGCCATCGGGCAGGTAGACCTCGCCCGGCAGGATGGAGGCATCCATCTGCACCCAGAGATGGGGCGTGTCGCTGGTGATCTCGATCACGTCGCCTTCCTCATAGGCGCGGTCAACGCGCAGGAGCGCCTCCTCCGCATGGGCGGCCTGCCCCAGCAGCTACCCGTCCGCCGTGTGTGCGGTTATGGTGATCATCGGGGGAAACCTCCTTTACTGCCAGAGCATGGGATCGGTGCCGGTGAGCTTGGCCAGCGCCTCGACGAAGAAGTAATCGCCATAGGTGATGTTGGTGTGGACGCCCGCACTGTCGTCATGATAGCTGGCGGTGCAGTGGGTCAGCAGGCCGCAGTGAGCCTCCGACCAGTCGCAGCAGCGGTCGATCAGGCCATCCACCAGCTTTTCGGCAGCCTCGCGCCACTGCACATCGCCGGTGATGCGGTGCAGCTCGAGCAGACCGCAGGCGGCACAGGCTCCGGCGATGTTGTCGATGCGCTCCGGGGTCTCCGGCTGGCAGAAGTCGCAGTCCGTCAGCCCGTCGGGGCGGATGTGCGCGGTGAAATACGCCGCAATGCGCTTGGCTGCATCCAGATAGCGCTCGTCCCTCATGTTCATATACGCCAGGGTGAAGCCATACAGCCCCCAGGCCTGGCCGCGGCTCCAGCTGGTGCCGAGGGCGTACCCCTGACCGCCGTGCTCCGCGACGCGTGCACCGGTGTACGGGTCGAATTCGATGATGTGGCTGACGGAGCCATTCGGGCGGAGAAATTCGCGCAGGGTCATGTCCGCATGGCATTTCGCCACATTGGCAAAGCGCGGATCGCCCGTCTCGCGGCTCGCCCAGCACAGCAGCGGCAGGTTCATCATGCAGTCCACGATGGCATACTGGGAGGCACCGTTCCATGCACGGATGAAGCCGACGGGGTTATAGCGGCCCATGAGCAGGCTCGCGGCGTGGAGGGTGTCCGTATGCGCCTGACTGTCGCCGGTGAGCTTGTGGTCCGCGCCGCAGGAGAGCAGGTACATGAAGCCCACATCGTGGTTGAGATGCTCATAGGCGCGGAATTCAGCGGTGAGGAGCGCTTCGGTGCGGCGTGCCTCGGTGAGGAACAGGTCGTCCTTCGTAGCGGCGTAGAGCTGGAACATCAGTCCCGGCCAGAAGCCGCCCGTCCACCAGGCATTGCCCTCATAGGGGGAGGGGATCCACTTTCCGTCCTCGCTCTTGTAGGGGATCAGGCCAGCCTCAGCGGCCATGGGGGCAGTGCGGCGGAATTTCTCCACCACCTTGGCGAAGATCTGTTCAGCATTGTTGCGCAATTTCGAGCACCTCTTTCGGAATGGATGTGGGGCATGCGTCCGCGGCATCGGTGAACACGGCACAGATCAGCGTCGTCGTGCCGGCAGGGATGGCCGCATGCAGGGTCGGGATGACCGTGCGGGGGTACATCAGGTTGGTGTTGGCTTCCGGCCAGACGACGTCGCCCCGGCTGTAGCCTGCGATGGCGAAGATGGCGGAAGTGCCAGTATCGCCATGGGCGATGGCGGAGGTTTCATTGGCGGTGGTGCAGGTCGGGATGCGGTCGCACAGGCGCTTCCCGGCGTGGTCGCGGGGGACGGCGAATGCACCCTCCGCGCCGGACAGCGGACGATCCGCCGTGATGACGTGCTTGCGCACATGCCACATGCCGCAGGGGATGATGCGGCTGGCGATGGACACGCCATCCATGGGGCGCCAGGTGAAGGCGACCTCCTTTTCCGTCAGGGAGAAGGTATCGCAGCCGCTGCGGCCATGCCACAGGTCCTTGTCGCCCTTGAGGGCCAGCATGGAGTCAAACGCGCCCTTGCCCAGCGTCCCGGCCTCCTTCACCACGGAGAACGCGAATTTGCTGGAATAGGCGAATTTCTCGTATTTTTCATCCTCGTGCATGTGCTCATAGGCGTGATTCCCGGCGGTGTAGGCGACCACCTGCCGGTTTTGAGCATCGCGGGTGAGCAGCAGGCGCACCTGCTCGTCGCAGAAGACGGCGGGCGGCGTATAGGGCTTCTCCTCCGCCTGCCAGAAGGGGTGATCCTCCGGCAGGGCCAGCACAGCAAAGACCTTCATCGCCCAATAAGGGGAGCCGGGCGCGTTGTAGCCCTCGGAGATGACCAGATTGGGATAGCCATAGCCGATGGTCAGGATGCCGTCCCGTTCAAAGATGGGCTGATCGAGCCAGAAGCGCAGGTTCCGCAGCAGCAGCCCCTTCAGTTCGCCCCAGCCGATGTCCTCCGTCGTCACGCCGCAGAGGGCACAGGCGGAGAAGAAGCTGCTCTGGGCAAAGCGGTAGGTCAGACTGCGGCCGTAGGGCAGGGCGCGGCCTTCCTTATCGAACCAGCAGGCGAACCGCGGCAGGATGAGCCGGGCGCGCTGGCGGAAGCGTTCGGCGCGGTCAGGATCGTGCTTCTCCATGATGCGGGCATAGACCAGGCCGTAATAGTGGAAGCCCCACAGGGTGTAGTAATCCCGCTGGGTGGCCTTGTCGAAATACCAGCCGTCGGCCACATAATGCCCTTCCATGTCGTCCAGGTCGCGGCGAAGGCGATCCTCGTCCGCCGGGAGCCCCGCACTCAGGAAGCCGATGTTCACCAGGATGCGGAAGAACTGCCAGTTGTTTTTCGGCATTTCGTGCTGGTTGATCTGATTCAGCCAGCGATATAGGTTCTGCTGCTGATGCGGGGTCAGTTCATGATAAAAGCGGTCGGGGATGAGGCACAGTGCCATGCCCATGACGGCCATCTCCACCATGCGCTGGTCGAACGGGCCAATATCGCCCCAGTATTCGTCGCTGTCCGGGTCGGTGCCGTGGATGATGCCATCCCGCCAGAGTTCCCAGAGGGGCTCGGCCTCGGGGACCTTCCCGGCCAGCATCGGCACCAGCGCCCACAACACCCGGGAGAAGCCTTCCATCCCGGCGATGGCCTCGTCATAGCAGGCGCCGGAATGCCCCAGCATCAGCCGGGCATGGCTGGGCGTGAGGTATTTCGTCAGCGGGGTGATGAGCCGCACCGCTGCGGCGATCATGTCCTGGCGGGTGCAAAGCTGCTCCACCATGGATCCCTCCCTTTTTCCTTCGTTCTGTCCTCCGCATCGCCGCATGTGCGGTCTGCGGATCGTCTGCATCCATTTTAGCCTGACCGTGCGGCGGTGTCAATCCCCATCGGGAGAACAAAGCGGCAAAAGCAAGCGCCTCCCCTGATCACAGGAGAGGCGAAAGGGTTTGTCTCCGTCATATCAGCCGCCGGAGCACGCCGATGCGGTCAGGCATGGCTGTTCCTTTGTCTGCATTGCTCAGGGGGCCGGAGTGGGTGATACGGCCGCGGACGGCGTCACCACCGGCGCGGACGTTCCGCCTTCCACCGGCGTGAGGAAGCTCACCATGACGTAGCCCTCCATCACATCCGTGCGGACATGCACCCAAGCCGGATCCGCGCAGGTCTCCAGCACGATGAGCTGCTGATACTTGTACAGCCGCCGCAGCACCTCCGCCGCCCGGGAGGGCTCCTGGCGCAGGTTCAGGCTGGAATCGTCATCGATCTCGGTGACGGCAGCGAGATACGCGCCCTCGGGGAGGTCGGCGGCGGTGACGGGCATGAGGGTCGGTCGGGGCGTGGGGGTGGCCGGCGGCGCAAGGGTCGCGGCCAGTGCGGCAGGCGCTGTGGGCAGCACCGCATCGCCGGACTGCGCGCGCATCAGCGTCAGCCCCGGATAATAGAAGGCCATGATCTCCACGAAAGTCTTGCCATACTGCCCGGCCATCCACTGTGCGCCGCGCTGGCTCATGCCGACGCCGTGGCCGTAGCGCCGCGATTCGATGACGAAATGCGTGTCCGTTTCGGTGATGGTGAGCATCTCGTTGTCCGCGCCGTAGATGGACAGACCCAGCAGGTCGATGATCTCGGGGAAGATGTCGATGGTGAGGGTCATGGGCTGGGCGGCAGGGATGAAATCGCTGATGGCAGGCGTGGGCACAGCGGTGGGTTCGGGGGTGGAAGTGGGTTCAGGGGTCGCGGTGGGGGTGGGGGTCGCGAAGAAGTAGAACTCATCCTCCTCCGCAGGGGTGGCTGTCGCGGCGGACGGCGTCTGCAGCATGCGTCCCGACCAGGTGAAGGTCAGCGTCATCTGGGTGTAGGAGCGGCTCGGCGCGTCATAGGCGGGGTTGCCCAGGGTGATGGCGGAAATGCCGTCCACGCGGAAGCTGTCCGCATCGGTCAGGTAACCCTGACGGCTGATCTCCGGCAGCGCCTGCTCATGCAGGACAGCCTTGAATTCGTCGCTGATGGAGCCGTCCTTGGCGATGCGTGCCTTGCGCACGATGGATTCCGGGTTTTCCACGTCATAGGGATCATCCGTCATGGCGTAATAGTCCCAATCGCCCCGGCCCGACCAGACATTCTGCACCAGTTCGGTCTGTCCACCGTTGGACGCACTGTAATAGCAGATGGCCAGCTGCCCCTTGTAGGTGCCGACCACACCGGCGGTCTCCTTCACCGCGCGGATGGCGTTGGTATAGTTGTAGTTCACACCCTTGAAGACCTGATCGTTGGTGGTGTCCTCCAGGTCATAGAGGGTGCGGGAGTTGACCTTATTCAGCGCGTAGGTGCGTGCGCAGACGGCCTGCGCCTTCAGGGCCTCCAGGGGGAAGGAGTCGCTCATTTCATAGGGGACGACGCCCAGGAGATAGTCCTCGACGGAGAGGGTCAGCACGGGAAAGAGCAGCCCATCGCGGATGGACAGGCAGAGATCGCCGGGATAGAGGCCGCCGTTCTTCTCAAAGCGAAGGCCGGTGCGGCTGTCATCGCCGCCGCTGGCATTGCGCACGAACACAGCTTCCGATCCCAGACGCAGGCTCATCCCCTCATAAAAGAGGTAGAGCATGCCCTCGCGGATCTGCACGGACACCTCGCTCCCACGGGGGAAGGCCAGGCGCGTTTCGCCATCCGTCCGGACGGTATACACGCCCTCCAGGATGAGGTCGGCGCGGTCGGTCAGGCCCAGACGGCTGAGCCACACGCGGACGGTGGGCGCCGGGTCGGTGGAAGCCGCTGAGGCGCACAGGGGCAGCAGCGCCACGCAGAGCAGCAGGCAGAGCAGGCGGAGCAGGGCTTTCTTCATCATGAGACCTCCTTGGACGGAAGTGGGAAATTAGGAAGTATGAATTGAGATGCTGGGACACATCCGGCACGACATGAGTCCGCAGTCCCCCCCGCATAGGGAATGGGTGCGGGCAGAGCCCTACCGTACAATGGCTGCAGGAAGTTTGCGCTACATGAAGAAAAACGGATGACACACATAATATCATCCGTATGGGAAAAATTTATACCTCCTGACAGGTGGCCTGATATTCACCGGGGGTCATGCCGGTGTATTTTTTGAAGACCTGGCAGAAATAGCTCTTGTTGGGATATCC
This sequence comes from uncultured Faecalibacterium sp., assembly GCA_964542315.1. Lineage (GTDB taxonomy): Bacteria > Bacillota > Clostridia > Christensenellales > Aristaeellaceae > UBA11524. The sequence continues at coordinate 18,196 of CAZIUA010000002.1, forward strand.
GCAGGCGGCGCTGACCTCCGCCAGGGACATGGCGGTGTCATCGGAAAGGAGGTACTGCGCCTTTTCCATGCGCGCGCGGGTGAGGAAGGTGGAGAAATGCTGTCCGGTCTTTTCGTGAAAGAGGCGGCAGAAATAGGCCGGGGTCAGCCCCAGCGAGCGCGAGAGATTCGCCTGGGAATAGGGAAGGGAGCAATCCGCCCGGATGGACTCGATCACCCGGTCGATGGGCGCCCCGTTGACCGCGGGCGGACAAGCCCTCAGCACGGGCTGGAGCGCCGTCAGCCAGGAGAGCAGCGCCTCCCGCGGATGGCGCGTCATGTCCGCCAGGTTCAGCTTCTCCGTCAGTTTTTGCAGCGAAAGCTCACCATGCTGGCTCCAGATGGCCTCGATCACCAGCGGCACAAAGCCGAAGCAGACCCGGTTCAGCTCCGTTTCCGTGCGCAGCGCGCGGGACACATACCCGGCCAGCACCGCATACTGGCGGCGCTTGATGCTGGTTTGCAGGCTCTTGCGGTGGGTGCGCGCGACGCTGGCCTCAATGGGGGACACGCGGTTCCACCAGTCGGAGATCTCCCGCATGGGCGCCAGATGCTCCGCCCATTCCGCCGCATCCTCGAATTCCTCGCCGATGAACATGGTGCCGTCCTGCTCCAGGTTGACGGAGGCATGATCCATCAGCGCATGGGCGCAGAGCCACAGCACCGTGTCCCGGTGGACCTTCGCCGGATAGCGTGTCAGCGCCAGCATGATGGTCATGACGTCGCCATCCGCCGCAAAGAGCGCCGCGGACAGGCCAGCCGGTGCCATGATGGCATCCACGCCGTCCAGCAGGGCATCACGCTGTTCGTCCGTCAGCGGAACATCCGCCTCCCAGCGGATCAGCCGCCATGCATATACCCCTTCGTTGGAGGGCGCCTCTGCCTTTCCCAGCAGCAGGGCTGCCATCTGCTGCGTCAGCTGCTGTTCCTGTTCCGTTGCCATGCGCTTCTTCCTCCTTGCATGCTCGTCAAATGGATCAGCCAGTAAATGCAAAAGCGGCAGTGCTCAGGGTGCGATTCACCGAGCCTGCCGCGTTGATCCGACATCGTTTTTATTATACATGAGTGACCGCTTTTTGAAAAGAGCGATATGTTCATTCGTTCAATTTTGGCAAAATAGTATATCAAACATTAGCAATTCCTGTGAAGAATGCTGCATTTTCGTTGCAAATGCGGCATTGGCCGATGCGGTCGAGGGTGATGATGCGCAGGGTGCTTCCGGCGGACTTCTTGTCCAGCGTCATGGCGGAAAGCAGCGCCTCCTCGGGCAGGTCGGGCAGGTTCATGGGCATGGCCAGCGCACGCAGCAGCGCGTCCAGACGATCCGCCGTGCCGGGAGTCGTCATGCCCTTTTGCTCCGTCATGCGGGTGATGAGGTGCATGCCCAGGGCGACGGCCTCGCCGTGGCGCAGACCGGCATAATGCTGGCAGGTCTCCACCGCATGGGCGATGGTGTGGCCAAAGTTCAGCGTCATGCGCAGGCCGGTGTCGTGCTCATCCTGGGCGACGACATCCGCCTTGTACTGGATGCAGTGGCGGAGGATCACGTCGATGTGCGCCATCAGGGCGGTGCGTCCGCCGGGCGCATGCGTTTCCAGCAGGGCGAAAAGCGCTTCGTCCCCGATGCAGCCGTATTTGACCACCTCGCCCAGGCCATCCCGCCAGAATTCATCGGTCAGGGTGTTCAGCGTGTCCGGGTCGGCGATGACGAGCTCCGGCTGATAGAACGCGCCCACCAGGTTCTTGCCCTGGGGGAGATCCACCGCAACCTTGCCGCCGACGGAGGAATCCACCTGAGCCAGCAGGGTGGTGGGTACCTGGACGAAATGCACTCCGCGCAGGAAGGTCGCGGCGGCCAGCCCGGCCAGATCGCCAATGACGCCGCCGCCCAGGGCGAGCACCGCATCGCGGCGGGTGATGTGCTCCTGACAGAGGAAGTCGTACAGGTCGCTCAATCGGGCGAGGCATTTGGTCTGCTCCCCGTGGGGGAGGGTGACGCTGCACACGCGCAGACCGGCCTTGCGCAGGGAAGCCTCCGCGCGGGCGAGGTACAGGGGGGCCACGTTGTCATCGGTGACGATGGCGACGGACACTTCGCCCAGCGTGTCGCGGACATAGCTGCCCAGCTGATCCATCAGGCCGCTGCCGATGTGGATGGGGTAGCTGCGGCTCCCCAAGGGGACGGTGATCGTTTCCATAGTGTATCCTTTCTGCATAGGGTCAGCATCAGACCGTCCGCCCCACGGCCTGGGCGATGCGGCGAACGTCCTCCATCACCTTGGTGAAGGCATCGGGCTTGATAGACTGCGCACCGTCGCACAGGGCATGCGCGGGGTCATTATGCACCTCGATCATCAGACCGTCGGCACCGGCGGCGATGGCGGCGCGCGCCAGGGGCTGCACCATCCAGTATTTGCCCGTGGCGTGGCTGGGATCGACGATTACCGGCAGGTGGCTCAGTCGCTTCACCGCGCAGATGGCGGACAGGTCGAGGGTGTTGCGGGTGTAGGTCTCGAAGGTGCGCACGCCGCGTTCGCACAGGATGATGTTCTCATTGCCGCCCGCCATGATGTATTCGGCGGACATGAGCCACTCCTCGATGGTGGCGGACAGGCCGCGCTTGAGCAGGATGGGCTTGCGGGTCTTGCCCAGACGCTTGAGCAGGTCGAAATTCTGCATATTGCGCGCGCCGACCTGGATGCAGTCCACCTGATCCTCGAATTTGTCGATATCATAGGGGGACATCAGCTCCGTGACGATGGGGAGGCCTGTGGCTTCACGCGCCTGGCAGAGCAGATCCAGCCCCTGATATTCCAGGCCCTGGAAGGAATACGGGCTGGTGCGGGGCTTGAATGCACCGCCGCGCAGCACGGCCGCACCGGAGGCCTTCACTGATTCCGCCACGCCGATGATCTGCTCCCGGCTCTCCACCGAGCAGGGGCCGGCCATCACGCACAGCTTTTCGCCGCCGACGGCCACGTTGCCCACGTTCACCACCGTGGCGCCGGGGTGGAACATGCGGTTCGCCTTCTTGAAGGGCTCCGCGACCTTCATGATACGCTCCACACAGCGGAAGGATTCCAGCTGTGCGGGGTCGATGCGGCTGGTGTCGCCGATCAGGCCGAGGATGGTCAGATCGCTGCCGTACATGGGGTTGACGCTCACGCCGCCCTGCGCGAGGATGAAATCCGCCACATGGTCGATCTCCTGCCGGGTCGCGCCCTGTTTCATGACGATAATCATAATGATGTTCCTCCCTATCTTGATGAATGCATGGCATTGGGGGAAAAATAAACAGGCGGACACTCCGCAAAGGGGAGCATCCGCCCGATTCTTCCGCCATTCAGGAAGGAGAGCATGGCCTCAGCCGCCTTTACGCAACGTCAATCAGCCCGGCATAAAAAGCCGGGAACGTAAACGTAAACGCGGAAGCATGAAGCATCGTGCCTGTCCTCCATATGGAAACATATGCGACGGAACGCATCCGTCAAGTGCATGATAGCATTGTCGCGCGGCAGTGTCAAGGGGCCGCAGTGTTCTTTTGGTGTTTCTTGTTTTGACATGAGGAAGGGGGAAGGCACTGGCTAAACAGGACGAAGTCCCCGTGTGAAAAGGCGAAGCCAAGGAGGGCAACGTGCAAAGCCTTCCCCTCCGAGGGGAAGGTGGCCGTAAGGCCGGATGAGGTGGAATGCCCCACGCAGGCGCTGTTTGAATGTTCCTTCCACTCAATCGCGTGAAAAAAGGCGAAGCCTTCGCGTGAAAAGGGACGAAGTCCCCCCCCTTAGCAGCCGGGGCGGCGTTTTTCGTCCTTCATGATGTGAACGATGGTGTCATTGGTGCGGCTCATGCCGACGCAGACCAGCTCACCCAGGTGCTCGATGAGGCGGTCGAAGCTGTCGTCGAGGATGCCGTCCTGCGCGTGGATGCCGTCGCCCTCCATGGCGAGGCAGGCCGCTTCCACCGCCAGTCCGGCGGACAGCGCCACCTTGAACGCACAGCCCTCCTTCGCACCGTCGCAGATCATGCCGGACACGCTGCCCAGGATGTTCCGCGCGGCCTGGAGCATCTCCCGTTCGCCGCCGCCCATCAGGAACACCGCGCCCAGGGACGCGCTCAGCCCCGATGCCACGCCGCACGCGCAGACGCTGCTCAGCGGCCCGATGAAGCTCTTGATATACACATTGGCCAGGCAGGCCAGGGCCAGCGCGCGCAGGAGCTTCTCGTCCGGGGCATTCAGGGTGCGGGCGGCTGCATCCACCGTCAGGAACAGGGTCAGGCCCTGATTGCCGCTGCCCGTGGCGGTCATCACCGGCAGGGGAACGCCATGCATCCGCGCGTAGCTCGCTGTGCCAGCCATCCGCTTGGCCTGTGCATAAAGTCCGCCGTCTTGCAGCAGCATATTCGGCAGGACGTGGTGATCCAGCCCGTCCGCGATGGCGCGGTCATAGACGGCGCGGTTCATGGCGAGGGCGTCCTGCAGGAAGGACAGTTCCTCAATGGGGCAGGTGCGGGCGAATTCGACGAATTCCCCCAGGGAGCCCTCATGGGCGGCAGAGGCTTCCTCCTGCGCATTGGCGCACACCAGCTGGAAGGGCGCATGTTCCACCCGGATGATGCGGTCATGCTTGCCGCTGGTGATGACGCGCACCTCGTCCGCATCGGTGGTGATGATGGTCTCGATGTACAGGCCCTGGGCCTCCTCGGCGATCTCGACCTGCACCAGCGTGCGGAGGCACTTGGCCTCGGCCAGCTGCTCCGGGCGAACGGTATGCAGGGCGTTCATTCCCGCGGATGCGTCGCCGGCTGTCACGCCCAGCGCCACACAGAGATCCACGCCGCGCTCATCCGCGCCGGGAATGCCCACGCCCATGGCGTTCTTGAACAGGTAGGCATCCAGCCGCGCGACGATCCTGCGGATCTCTCCTGACGCATTCGCACGCGCCGTAGCAGCATTGAGCGCAATGGCGGCTGGCTCGGTACAGCCGGTGGAAGGGGCCAGGGATGCCTTGATCCGGTCGAGGTAACATGCATGATCCATCGTTGTGTTTCGCTCCCATTTGACAGTATTCAGCATGAGAATTCGCCCCCGCGCGGGGAAAATCCTGCCGGAAGGGTTTTCAGGAATTGTGAATTGTACGTGAGGAATGCAGGGAACCCCGGGCGGATCATGGAAAGGCCGGATGAGGGGGAACGCCCCACGCGGGAACTATGTGGATGTTTCATTTCCTCAATCGCGAGAAAAAGGGACGAAGTCCCCGCGCTAAAAGGGTCGAAGACCCCGAAGCCCCCCCTACTTGACGCAGTGGGGCGAAAACGATATAATGAACAGCGTGCAAACAGAAAGTGAAAGAAACCGAAAGGAAAAGAGTCGAACATGATTCGTCTGAATTGCGATTATCTGGAGGGCTGCCATCCCTCGATCCTGGAGAAGCTCCAGGCCACGAATATGGAGCAGACGCCCGGCTACGGCGTTGACCACTATTGCAAGGAGGCGGCGGATGCGGTCCGCACGGCCTTTGGCTGCCCGGAGAGCGCGGTGCATTTTCTCGTTGGCGGCACGCAGACGAACATGACCGTCATCGCTGCGGCGCTGCGTCCCTATGAGGGCGTGCTCTGCGCGGAAACGGGGCATATCAACGTGCATGAGACCGGCGCGATCGAGTCCACCGGACACAAGTGCCTCACCCTCCCCCAGAAGAACGGCCGCATCACCGCCAGCCAGGTCGCCGTGGCCGCCGCGACCCAGGCCGATGATGAGCATACCGTCCGCCCCGGTATGGTGTATATCTCCATGTCCACCGAGCTGGGCACGGTGTATAACCGCAATGAGCTGAAGGATCTGTACTACACCTGCCGCCAGCTGGGGCTGTACCTGTTCATCGACGGCGCGCGCCTGGGCTATGGTCTGGCGGCGCCTACGGGTGATCTGTCCGCGGCGGACATCGCGAAATTCTCCGACGTGTTCACCGTAGGCGGCACGAAGATGGGTGCGCTCTTTGGCGAAGCGGTAGTGATCAACAATCCGGAATTGAACGTGCGCTTCCGCTATATGATCAAGCAGAAGGGCGCGCTGCTGGCCAAGGGGCGCCTGCTGGGTCTGCAGTTCTCCGCGCTGATGGAGAACGGGCTGTATTTCCAGCTGGGCCAGAAGGCGGTGGATCAGGCCATGCGCATCCGCACTGCGCTGCTGGACGCAGGCTTCACCTTCCATGTGGACAGCCCCACGAACCAGCTGTTCCCCATCTTCACCGACGAGCAGTGGGAGAAGCTGGAAGAGAACTTCAAGCTGGAATTCAACGGCCGCATCGACGAGGAGCATGTCGTGCTGCGCGTCTGCACCTCCTGGGCGACGCCGGATGAATATGTGGATGCGTTCATCGACGCAGTGAAGGCGCTGTAAGGGCGGACTGTCAACATGAGCCGTTTCGCGGTATGCGGGGCGGCTTTTTTGTGCCGCAAACGGGTTGACTTTGCGTGAAGCCGTGTGATAATGTCGGTAATGAGCGGACGCATGGCGCGTCCCTTGCGCCCGACAAAGGAGGCAGAACCGATGTCGAATCCATCCCCCCGCCGTGATCCCCCTGGTGGTCGCCCTTGTGTTGGTCGTGTCGGTTATGCGGACTGCTTGGTCACGCTCTCCAGTGCCGTCAGGTAGCCCATCATAAAGAGTTCCACATCGCGCTTCTTCTCTTCCGGGCACTTGTTGATCATTTCTGCCAGCTTTTCCATGGCTTGGTCTTTTCGTGTGTTGGACATGCTGTCACCTCCTGTGTGGTGTTGGTCGTGTTTTTGTCCTTGCAAGACTATAATATCATGTGTATTTATGCTTGTCAAGGCTTTTTTGAATTTTTTTATCCTTGCAAGACTAAAGTTTTTGTGTTATACTTTTGAAGAGGAGGTGAAACCATTGAAAGATCGTATCCGCAAAATCAGAAAAGACGCTAAAATGAACCAGACGGAATTCGGCATGATGCTTGGTGCGACCCAGAAGATGATAACGACTTACGAAACCGGCGTTGTCGTCCCTGACAAATCTATCCGCATGCTGATCTGCCAGAAGTTCAACGTCAACGAGACATGGCTGGAGACGGGCGAGGGCGATCCCTATAAGGAAGGGCTTGTCCCTGCACTGGAAATCGCGCTGAATAAGATGCCGGCAGTGCATGACGCGCTGGAGCGTCTGTTGCCCGTCCTGTCTGACGAGGACTTCGAAGCCATCAACCAGCTCGTCCAGAAGATCATCAACGCAAAATAAAAGACGGCAGAAATGCCGCCTTCATCCTGTCAAAAAAGGTCGCACCAAGCGGCCTTTTTTGACAGGATGAGGCCTCCGGCGTGCCGGAGGCCTTCTTGATGTGTTTTTTTGCTTTTGAGCCGGTCAGAGTCCGGTCTTTTTCTGTTTGCGTTCCTGCCACATCGCCACCGTCAGCATGGCTGCACTGAGTACGCCCAGCGCAACGAAGGCGATCTGCAGCCCCAGGATCAACGCCTGCCACCAGGGCATGACGGGTACGATCTCGCTGGCAGCGGAGAAGCCATTCATCGCCGCGCTGTGATTGACGACCACATACAGATAGCGATGCACCGCCTCACGCACAGCCTGGCGGAAGGCTGCATTGGCCGCATAGGTGTCGAACTGTGCCTTCGCGCCGCTGGGATCCAGGAACAGATCCGTACCGTGCATGAAGGCGTCGTAGGACATGTAGGCATTCTGCCCCAGCGCCATATCGGTCAGCACCACGCCGTCAAAGCCGAATTCGCCCCGGAGGATCTCCTCCATCAGCGCACTGCTGGCGCTGGTCCAGGTGCAGCCAGCCCGGTTGAAGGAGCTCATCACGCCATGCGCGTTCCCCTTGGAGGGTGCCACAGCCGCTTCAAAGGGCTTCAGGTAGATCTCGCGTGCGCTCTGCTCATTCAGCCAGATGCTGATGCCGATGCGCGCGTCTTCCTCATCATTGAACACATAGTGCTTTACATAGGGAATGACGCCCTTGCCCTGCACACCCCGGATCTCGCTGGACACCGCCTCCGCAGACAGGTAGGGATCCTCGGAGAAGTACTCATGGCTGCGTCCGCCAAAGGGCGTGCGGTGAATGTTGATGCCCGGCAGATACATCCCCGTGACACCCACATTCAGCGCATCCTCCGCCAAGGCATCACCCACACGCTGGATGACTTCGCGGTTGAAGGACGCAGCCCAGATGCCTTCGCTGGGGAAGGAAACGGATTCCGCGCTGTCCACCACGCCGGTGGGACCGTCCTCGGCCTTGATCTCCGGCAGTGCCACGGAGGATGCGCCGCGCGTGCCATAGCCTGCCAGCATGACCAGGTCGGACTGTTCCTCCCAGGTCATCTGATCCAGCAGGTCATCCCACATTTCCGCGTCGTATTCCTCGCCGCGCAGCATGATGAGGGACAGCCCGTTCGCCGCGCCGTAGGTGGGCATGTCCGCACCTTCCTCCGTGCCGATATCGCGAACGCTCTTGAGATCTGCGGCCATCTGCTCAGTGACGGCGAGTGTCACCGCTGCGCTGGGGAAGGTGCCCGCCCAATCACTACGGCTCACATAGGTCACAGCATTGTCACCGCGGCCTTCATACCGGTTGATGTCAGCAAAATCCAGCCGGTTGGTGATCTTCTCGCCCGTTTCTGCCGATACGGCATAGGTGGTCGTGTCCAGCACGATGTTCTCCCCCACCAGGCGCGCGAAAGATGCATCACCCGGCTGATCCATGCCGTCCTGCACGGTCTTGCCCTTGAGCGCGAGGATGTTGTTCAGCGCATCATGCGCGGAGGTGCCAATCGCCAGGTAATACGCACCGGGCTCCAGGATGTAGGTCTTGTAGCCGTTTGCGTCATAGGTCTTGAAGCTGTCCCGGGGGACGGTGATGGTCATGCGCTGGGACGCGCCGGGCGCCAGCGTCTGCGTCTTGTCAAAGCCGACCAGCTCCACCGAAGCCTTCTCCACGCCGTTTTCCCGATCATAATCGGTATAGGGCTTCTGCAGGTAGACCTGCACCACTTCCTTGCCCGACACATCGCCCATGTTGGTCACCGTGACGGAGACCTCATAGTCCCCATCCGCCGTTTCCGACACCGCGTAATCGCTGTAGGCAAAGCTGGTGTAGGACAGGCCATAGCCAAAGGGACGGGAAACGATCCCGCTGTACTGGTAGTCGCCTGCATTGGCCTGTCCCAGCACGATGTCCTCATAACGCGTTTCGTAATAGCGATAGCCCACATAGATGCCTTCCGCATACACGCCGTAGCGCGCCTGGGCATCGGAGGACAGCAGGCTGCTGTTCTCATATTTGGACGCAAAGGTGCCGGAAGCATTGTTCAGCACCCAGGACGCCGTGGCCGGTGCGGAGAAGTTGTCCTTCACATAGGTGTCCGGCAGTTTGCCCGAGGGCGTCACCTCACCCACCAGCGCCTTGGCCACCGCCTGAATGCCGCCAATGCCCACATTGCCCACCCACAGGCAGGCATCCACATCGACCGTATGGACAGTGCCGTTGACCTCCACCGTCCATGCGTCATCGAGGAAGGCAGTCTCGAAGATGGCAGCCGTGTTGAGCAGCACAACGATGTGCTCCAGCTGACCCTCCGCCTTCATGCGGGTGAGTTCCGCCAGGATCTCGATCTCCTCCGCTGTCAGGGAGAGATAGCTGCCGTCGTAACCATCGCTCTTCTTTGTCGAAACATCCGCGCCCTCGCCGCCCAGACGGCCGATGACCACCAGCGCGGTGCCGTCCACCGCAGCGATGGAGGTCTGCGCGTCGGCGGAATACTGTGCCCAGGGCAGTGCATTCACCTTGTAGAGCGGATCGCCCTTGCGGTTATAGGTGATGGCCTGCTGAGACGGATTGGCAGCATAGAAATCCCACAGGGTCGTGTTAACCTGCAGCCCAACGCCCTCCAGGGCGTCCTTCAGGTTGGTGTAGCGGCTGGCATCGATCGCGCCCGAACCGGAGGAGCCATAGCTGAAATTGTACGCCGTCTGCAGCACAGTGCTGACGTTGCTGCCCGCGTCCAGCGGGAGCGCGCCGTTGCTGTTCTTCATCAGCACCATTCCCTCCGCTTCCGCCTCCTCGCTGACGGATCGGCCATATGCAGTCACGGAAGCCGTATCCGGATGGGCAGATTCGAAGTAGACAGCATCTTCCTCACCCTCGCGCGCCACGATCTTGTAGGAGGATGTCTTCAGCGCGTAATTGAGTGCCGGCGCGTAGGCATTGGCCACCTCGCCCAGGGAAGACAGGAGGATCGCAACGGTGAGGAAGAGCACCGTCAAAGTCCGCCATGTTCTTTTGTTGATCGGCTTTTTCATGGCTCAATCCTCCGCTTTCTTTTCCGCATCCTGCGGCACAGTGCAGCCTACTTCATTCTTTTGCATGATTGCCGCGACCAGTGCAGCCGCCCAGGAGAGCAGTCCGCAGCCCGCAGCGGTCAGGAAGCCCGTGCTGAACAGGTTGCCATCGATGCCCACCAGCACATTCGAAATGTAGGAGGCATTGTACACCAGGAATTCCAGCCAGGTCCAGAGGGTCAGCAGATACAGGAGGTATTTGCCGTTCTTGACCTCAAAGACCGCCATCAGCACACCCAGGGCGATGCAGCCGCCCAACATGCCGATCACCCGGTCAGACAGGTTTGGCGTGAATGTGTTGGTGCCCGTCGTAATGTAGGTCAGCAGCATGATCAGTGCCAGCACGAGGGAGGCGAGCAGAAAATAAAACGAACCGTCCCGCCTTCCTCCCACGCACGTTTTGATCTTCATCCGCATCATTTGCGTCATGTTTCTTCTCGTCCTCTCATTTCTGTGTAGGACATCATCGGCGGGAAGCCCTGGAGCCTCCCGCCGGGATGATGATCGCGATGGGCTTAGCCGCCGAATTCAGGGTTGAAGGTGATGGGCGTGATGACGCCGGAGGTGTAGATGATCAGGCAGTCCACCAGGGGCGCTGCAGCCTTCATGGTGCCGCCAACGCCCTGGATGTTGTTGTTGATGTCCAGCTCGATCTCGTTATACCCCTTGGACAGAGAAATGTTCTCCACCACCAGGTAATCCTGGAAATCCTTCACGCTGGAGGACATCTCGCTGTAGCTCTCCACATGCATGGGGAACTCGAAGGTCTGCTCCCAGTCGTCCAGCTCCTCGCTGTAATTGACCGCCACAAAGATCTGGTCGCCGGTCACATCCACATCGCCATACTGGGCGGACAGGCGGAACACCAGGGTGACATCCGTCAGATCCTCCTCGCACTCAAAGGCGAAGGTCAGATAGCTTGCGGGCTTATACAGCCACCCCACATAGTAGCCATTGGACGCGCTGCGGCTATCGGTGTTGTCGCCGATGACCATGCCCGTGCCCGAGGTGGAACCCGAATAGCCAAAGGCATCCTTGCCACTCAGGTCAGTGTGCTCCGCCTCCAGGACATACTTGTTTTTTCCTGAGGTGTAGTCCTCCGCAGGGGTTTCCGCCGCCGCACACAGGCCGATCCCCCAGGTGAGCGCCAGCAGCAGTGCCAATACGCGTTTCATACCGATATCCTCCTTGCAATGCAGATGGCCGCCAGACGCTGATGGATCTTTTCTCCTTCAACGCCCGGCGGCGTTCTGTCTTATGAATGGATGCCGTTCAGGCGGATCACTTGGTCCATTCCACGGTGATCTGGCCGTCGGTCACCGTCCAGGTGCCGGCCACATCAGCGCCGGAGATGGGGCCGCTGGCGCTGACATGCAGCAGCACAGTGCCATCCGCCTTGAGATGCACCAGCATCTCCGCGGAGAAGGGCGCGTTGGGATCGCCCATCGCCAGGGTGTAGGTGTACTTGTCGCCTTCCTGCGCGTCAGTCAGGGATGCGGTGGTCTGGAAGAGCTGATGCTCGCCGATCTTCCAGGTGAAGCCGGTGGCGCCTTCCGCGAAGGAGATGGTCTCAGGCTCCACGTCGAAGCCGCCCATGGGACCGCCGCCGCCCATACCGCCGGAGGACACTTCCTTCTCCTTGTTTTCTTCCAGTTCATCATCCATACCGGGCGCGGGCACGCCATCCTCATTCACCAGCAGCTTGTAGGTCCAGCGCAGGTGACGGTTGATGGAGTTGTTGTCGTCATTGACCAGATCAGCACTGACCCAGCCATCGATCACGACCGCCACGGTGATCTTGTATTCGCCGTTGACGGTGGGCGTGCCGCTCAGGGTTGCGTTCTCCGCGTCGAAGGTCATCCCCTCGGGGATGTCGCCATCAATGGTGTACACAACGGTGTAATTCGGCTTGCCGTTTTCATCGAAGCAGCTGGCCGCCTGGCCGGAGAGATCAAAGACCAGTTCCGCAGGCTGACCGTTGACGAAGGTGCGCTCCTGCGCGGTGAATTCCGGCAGAGAGGTGATCGAATGGCCATTGAGGTTGGTCAGCGCGTTGGATTCCTTATACAGGATGCGCGCGGCCAGGTTGCGCAGGTAATACCACTGGGTATAGCTTTCCACTTCCACACCGCGGAAGCCGCCCTTGACCGCTTCATCAGCCACGGTTCCGCGGTCATTGTACATCACGGTGGTGGTGGCGAAGTTGTCACCGTAGAAGTCATACTCGGTGTCCCAGGCGCCGGTGTAGGCGTAGAACTTGCCGGTCTCGGCGTCATAGCGGCCGGAGATGGCCGGGATGCGGCCCTGCAGCGGCAGCGGCACCACGAAGGACTTCATCATGGTCGCCATGGTGGTGGAACGGGAGAAGCCGGAGTAGCCGTCAGTGATGAAGAAGCCGTCCCAATTCCACTCGTTAGCGACCAGGCCTTCCATCAGGCGGTTGTTGGAGGAGGTGGGCATAGTGGCAAAGCGGGCGAAACCGGTCATGGAGGAGGAAGAACCGCCTTCCTGCATGCACATCTGGAAGACCTTGAGGTAGATCTGACGGGCAGCCTGCTCGGAGACCCAGACGGTGTTCTCCATGCCATCGCGGCAGGTTTCCTGATCGTTGAAGGCAAAGTGCTTGATGTAGCAGGTCACACCCATGGATTCCATGCCGGCGGTGAGCTGCGCGGCAATGTAGCCGCCCACCAGACCATCCTGGCTCATGTATTCATAGTTGCGGCCGGAGAAGGGGCTGCGGTGGGTGTCCATTTCGGGGCCGCCCCATGCGGACCAGCCATTGTACAGGCTCAGGTTGCCGCGCACACGGCCGATCTCCCACGCCAGGTCAGTGTTCCAGGTGGCGGTGATGGTCGGCGCGTCGACCCACAGCAGGGTGTTGCCATTGTTGTTGTAGCTGTCCTTCTGCTGGTTGGCCGCCTTGGCGATGTTCGGCAGACCGGTGGAGCGCCACATGTTGGTGTTCTTGCGGATGAGGGTGGTCATCTCTTCCACCGTCAGCTGGTTGAGGAATTCATTCCACTCGTCAGTGAAGGTGCCGTCCTCATCATAGAGGGGCTTGCCGGCCATATCGGCCAGGACGATGGCGTAGGTGCCGGTTTCCTCATTCACCACGCCGGTCTCCTGCTTCCAGCCCTCAGCGATGGCTTCCGCGCCGTCATTGTACCAGTCATCGGTCTCAATGTCCGCAGCGGAGAACTGATTCCAGTAATCCATGTGCGCAACGAAGCTGGCGGAGAGGGTCAGGTCGCCCTCGGTGGGCGTCTCGGGGAAGTAGGTGAGGATGTTGGCACGGGTGAGCAGCTTTTCAGCGCTCTGGCCGTCCGCCATGACGTTTTCGGTACGCAGGGAGTTGAAGATCAGGTAGTGATCCTCGTCCGTATCCTCAGCCCAGACATTGCCGTTGACCTTGTCCGTCTCGTCGTAGCTATCGGAGAACAGCGCCACGGCAACCTTGCCGCTGAAGTCATCCAGCTGCAGGCGGGCCTTTTCGTCCGCGATGGTAAACTTCACCTCGGCATATTCATCCGTGGTGTCATTGACATCGGTGGCGAAATCATAGTGGGAGGTGTTCATGGCGCGCAGGACGTATTCGCCGGTCTCCAGGGTGTAGCCGGTTACATTTTCGCCATACGCATCGGTGTAATCAAAGGGCGCAAAATCCTGCACATTGACGCTGACCAGCAGGGTCTGGGTCTCGCCGGGCTGCAGGATGCCGGTCTTGCCGAAGCCAGCCAGGGTCACGAAGGACTTCTCCAGCTTGGCCGTCTGAGCGTCATAGGGCGCGGTGATGTAGATCTGCACCACTTCCTTGCCAGCCTTGTCGCCGGTATTGGTGACCTGAACAGGCACGACCAGGGTCTTGACCTTCGCGGGCGTGCCCTCGGAGGAGGCGAGGTTCGCGGCGGTCATGTCGGTGGCGATGTTGAAGCCCTCCACCAGGGTGTCATCGGCGGATTCCAGGGCACCGCCGTACGCGGTAATGGCTTCCGCATCGATATTCAGGGCGAAGGTGGTGTAGCTCAGACCCGAACCAAAGGCGAAGGTCACATTCTTCTTCCACCATTCACCTGCAGCGTAGGCGGCCTGTGCCTCCACATTGTCACCGGGCGCACCGGCACGGGTCACAGTATGCGTGACGCCATTGCCCTGATACTGGACGGTCTCATTTTCCAGCAGCGCCTCGTAGATGGCGGCATACAGGGTCTCCCAGTATGCATAGCCGAGGTAGATGTCTTCCTCATAATCCGTACCGTAATAGGCATTCTGGTTATGGGAGCCATAGGAGGTGGCCTTGTCGCCGCGCTCCAGATAGTCGTCGTAATTGCCGTTGCCGTTGTACTCCGTCACCGTGACGCCATACACACCGTTGTAGTAGATGTTCTGGCTGCCGGTCTGAGAGTTCCATGCGTAGTTGTTCCAGGTGGGATCAGCGGTGAAGTCGGTGTTCCACTCGTCCACCAGACGGCCGGAGGGATTCACCAGACCCGCCAGGATCTCACCCACCGCGAAATGACCCGTATCGCCGCCGCGGCCCATCAGCAGGATGCCGTTGACGCGCTCGTCCTCGCGCAGGTCGTACACATCCATGGCGTTGGAGGTGTTCAGCACGACCACGATCTTGCTGCAGCTCTTCGCCACATAGTCGATCAGCGCCTCTTCTGCATCGGTCAGCTGCAGATAGTGCTTGTATTCGTTGCCCTCAGGATCGTAGTTGGCGGAGGTCTTCGCCACGTCATAGCTGGAGGAGCCCATCATCATCATGCCGCCGCGCCCGGAAGAAGCAGAGGCCGCATATTCGCCGCGGTAGAGCGCATCATGCTCCACCAGGGAAGGCTGCTCGCCATACATGCCGTCGTTGATCTCGCCCGTGACCATGTCCAGGTCAGCGCCTTCGCCGCCGTAGCGGGCCAGGACGATCACGCCCACATCGCTGTAATCCGCGATGGACGCCGCGGCCTCATCGGAGAAACTCAGCGTCTCCTTGCCGCAATCGCTCTGGGAGAAACCCAGGGCCGCGTAGTAATCCGCCAGCGTCGGATTCACGGTGAAGCCCGCTGCCTCCAGGCTGTCGTAGATCGGGCCGCGCGCACTGACGGCGTAATCCGCATACTGCCAGTATGCATCGCCCGAAGAAGGGCCGGCCACCGTCGTGGAGGAGGCGATGCCGAAGACGCTCACCTTCTCGTTGCCATTCAGGGGCAGGGTGCCATCGTTCTTCAGCAGCACCTGGCCCTCTTCTGCGGTCTGCAGGTTGACCTCACCCACATGCACCAGCAGATCGCCGTAGGTCTCAAAGTCGGAGTAGTACTTACCGTTTGCTTCCAGCACGCCTGCGAAGGCGCTGGAGACAGTTGTCAGGCACAGAATCAGTGCCAACACAGCTGCCAGTGACTTTTTCCCAGTGATTCTGTTCATACATACCTCCTGGATCGTCGATGGGAAACCTTTGTGATCCCATTGTAAATCCGAACCCATTCGCGGGCAATAGAAGCGCCCCAAGAGGCAGCCGAGCAGCCCAAGTTGTGCAATTTGGGAACAAACGGCCCATTTTCAGGAATCAACGGTATCAAAAAACGCCGTCCACGTGAATGAACGGCGTTGAATGAACCGGTTCGCAGATCGCCATGGATGAAGGCATCCCGCCCTTATGCGAACCTCATGGCAGCTTCAGCGATGAGGGTCTCCAGCAGGGCGGTGCGGTCGGCCTCGTTTTCGGGCACGGGCTCCCACAGCTGGGTTTCGGCGGGCGTCAGCGCGCGGAGCATCTCCTCCGCGTCGTCATCCGCAGCCACCACCACAGGGCGCGTCCCGGTCAGGAGGGACACGATGCTCTCGCGGAAGGCCGTGCAGGTGAGCATCTGCGCGGTGATCCCTCCCAGGAGGATGGGCGTATGCGCCGCCGTCACCTGGCGGAGGCTGGGCGCGGCGATCTCATCCAGCACGCGGGGGACGATGGTCCAGTCGCCGCCATGCAGGCGGATGCGGCAGGGGACGTCATTGTCCATGGGCGCGACGGGGGGCAGCAAAAGATGAAGCACCTCGCCACGAAGGCCGCCGGAAACGGAAAAGGGCGTCAGCCGATAGCCCGCCGGGCGCACATTCAGTGCGGTGAAAAGCTGGTCAGCCATGGTTGGGGCGTATTTGCCGGTCAGATAAAGCTGCTGCATAGGGATCCTCCGTGCCGATTCGGGCGTATTTCATTTCTGCATGGGTGCAAACGATGGGGCTATCCCCATTGTATCCGGGAAAGCCGCACTTGTCAACGCTTTCCGCGCGGCGGATGCACCCTTATCCCATCAGGCCGCCGGGCAGGGCGATGCCGTCCATCTTGCCCGCAGGGGTGTTGGCGACCTCCACACGCAGGGTGCTCGCGCCATCCGGCAGGCGGAAGGTATACGGCGCCCACAAGCGCACGCCCACGGACTTTCCGTCCGCCTCGACACGCGCGATCTCATGCACCTCGCCCAGGTCGATCAGCGTGCCGGGGGCGAGATCCACCGCCGCCTCGTAGGTCACGCAGCCGGAATAGGTCTCCCAGCCGGGCAGCGTTTCCCAGCCGGGGAGGCGTCCCTCCGCATCGGGCATCAGGGTGACGGTCGCTCCGTCCTCCCGGGTGAGCACCCATTGGCCGGGTCGCACCGGGACGGGCGTTTCGGGCGCTTCGGGGGCAGGATGTTCGGGGGCTGCTTCCGGGTCGATGCAGAGGATGATGCTCTCCCGCGGATGCAGGGTCAGGGGATAGTGGCCGCAGGTATGAACTGCATCGACGATACGACCCTCCCAGGCATCCAGCCAGCGTGCATGGCCTTCCACCGGGACAGAGACCTCCGTGCAGATACATTCGCCGCCCGCATTGACCAGCAGATAGAAATGCACGCCGTCCTTCACCACATGGCTGACGCGCAGCGCCAGTGCAGGGGGAGCCGTCACCAGATCACGGGGGAGCGCGCCGCCCACAAAGGCCGCGATCTTCGCCCTTTCCGCCGCATCCAGCGGCACATCGCCCGGCAGGACGCAGGTATACCGCTGCCCGGCAATGCACAGCGCGCCGCCGGACACAGTGCAGTCCTTCAGGAGGGCCTTCTCCAGGTAGTTGAACTCGATCTGCCCCTCGTACAGGGGGATCACGCCCTGCCAGTCCATCCGGTCGCCCTCGCACAGGACGGCCACGCGCGCCTGATTCACGCTGTCCGTCATCAGCCAGGACAGGCGGCGCATATACTCGGAAATGGCGGCGTATTCCGGCCACCAGGCGTTGTTCGGCCCCGCATCCGGCGGACGCTCATCCCCGCGCCCATCGCGGATGGAATAGTAAAACGCATGGGGACAGAGCATGTTCACGCCGCGGACAAAGAGATAGTCCATATACCACTTCATGTCCCCGGGTGTCATGCCCCATTGGGAAATTTTCGGGCCGCAGCAGCCGAAGCATTCGTTCAGGTTGCGGCGGCGGCGGTGATGACGGGCGCTGTCCGCCGAGCATTTGCCCAGCACGCTTTCTCCGCCGTGCAGATCGTCCTCCACGTCCACAAAGCGCCACACCACATCCTGCCCCGGCAGCTGGAACGCCGACAGCAGACCGATATCCCAGCCCTTGGCCGGATGCCCCGTCAGCGCCACCCCATGGGCCGCGCACCAATCCGCCAGCGGCTGATAATACGTGCGCACCATGCGCGCATTGACCGCCTGACGATACCGGCGCTTCACGTCCTCATGCCCGACGAAGAACAGACAGGGCAGTTGGGCTGCATCGCCGAATTCCGCCAGAAAGCCCTGCGTCCAGGCGATGGCGCCCCGGCGGGCATTGCGCCCCACGATGTCCGGCTCATCGGTGAACATGGCGATGACCGTCTTGCCGAAATGCTCCTGCAGGGCGGCATAGTACCGCTCATGGGTGATGCGGATGAAGGCCGCCACGGCCTCCGGGTTCAGCAGGTCGGCGGAACGGGGCGCATCAGGCTGTCCATCGTCCTCGCCCTCATGCACGCCGCGGATCGTCCCCCCGGAGAAGCCCTCGCGGAAGATCAGCAGCGTCCGCCCGTCCTCCGGCATCGGGAACACGCCCGATGCGGCCTCCACGACCGTCACATCGGACACATTGACCCCCTCCACGCGCGCCGCACAGGCTGCGACGATATCCGCCGCGGCAGGCACCGCCGCATCCGGGCGCTCCATCCACAGGCAGCGCGAGGCATACGACGCATTCTCCCTGACCACCAGGCCATGCGCTGCACCGGAGGGATACATGGCCTCATCATAGAGGATGACGTGCATGCCGCGCCGGGCGGCCTCCTCCACCGCATGGCGGACGAAATGCAGATAGGTCTCCGACAGATAGGGGATCGACCCCGGCAGCCCCTTGCGCGGATGAATGACGAAGCCTGCCACGCCATGGACCTGGAAATCGTCGATCTGCCGGGTAAGTTCCTCCTCGGTCAGCGCATCGTTCCAGAACCAAAAGGGCAGGGGACTGTATTCATCCGCCGGGTGCAGGAAGGCCTCCAGCAGCTTTTCGCAGGACATTTTCCGTCCCTCCATATCGCTTGTTTTCTCCATTATACCACGCCGAAGGAGGCTTGCGCAATCCGCTGAAAAGGGCTATAATAGGTCGAAGAAACCACGATTTGCCCAGATCGGACCGTATCACAAAAACGGAGGTTTTCGTCATGTCCTTGCACGATCAGATCACCGATATCCTTGCCGCCGCAGTGGACAACCACGAATGCGCCGGCGTGAACGTCCTCGTCCGCCGGCATGGCGAGGAGCTGCTCTACACCCAGGCCGGCATGGCTGACATCGACGAGGGGCGGCTCATCCAGCGGGACAGCATCTTCCGCCTCTACAGCCAGACCAAGCCCATCACCGCGGCCGCCGTCATCCTGCTGATGGAGCGCGGCCTCATCAGCCTGATGGACGGGGTGGATATGTACCTGCCGGGCTTCCGCAATCCGCAGGTCGTGGACGCGCAGGGGAAGCTGTCGCCGGCGTACCGCGCGCCGTGGCTGATCGAGCTGCTGGGCATGACGGCCGGTCTGGCCTACCCCGACGCTGACCCTGCCGGACAGTACGCCGCACGCGTCTTTGAAGACGCCCATGCGCAGATCCGCGCCGGCGGCGGCATCCCCACGGTGGAATTCATGAACCGCCTGGGTGAGCAGCCCCTGGCCTTCCAGCCCGGAACGCACTGGCGCTATTCCACCTGTGCGGATGTGCTGGGCGCGGTGGTCGAGGTGGTGACGGGCAAGCGCTTCGGCGATTTCCTGCGGGATGAATTTTTCACGCCGCTGGAGATGGTGGACACGGCCTTCTGGGTGCCGGAGAGCAAGCGGGAACGCTTCGTGACCTGCTATGAGCGGGTTGACGGCGGCCTGACGCCCTGGCTGGGCATGAACCTGGCCTGCGGTGTGTACGACCGCGACCCGGCCTTTGAATCCGGCGGCGCGGGGCTTGTTTCCACCCTGGAGGACTACAGCCACTTCACCGATATGCTCATGAACGGCGGCGTGTGGAAGGGGCGGCGCATCCTGTCCCCCGCATCGGTGAAATTCCTCACCACACCCCAGCTGAACGACACCGTCCGCAAGGATATGTGGGACAGCCTGAGCGGCTATTCCTACGGCAAGCTGAACCGCGTCTGCGTGGAACCGGAGCAGGTGGCGGGTCTGGCGCTGCCCGGCGAATTCGGCTGGGACGGCTGGCTGGGCAGCTACATGTGCTGCTTCCCCTCCGCCGGAATGACCCTCCTCTCCATGCAGAACACCACCAACGCAGGCACCTCCACCGTGGTGCGCAAGGTACGCAACGCACTCCTGGCCGACCTCAGCCGGAACGAGGGCTGATCGGCAGATCTCATGCGTGTATAAAAAAGGCTCCCCGATCAGGGGAGTCTTTTTCGTATGGGGACTTCGTCCCCTTTTTTCGCGATGGAACAGGCTGAAATGTCAGGCAATTTCCGTATGGCAATTCCATCTCATCCGGCCTTACGGCCATCTTCCCCGCAAAGAAGACGGCTTTGCACGGCGTCCCCCCTTGGTCATAAAAACCAGATTGCAGGCCCTCGCGTGCATCGAAACATACTTTTTAGCGCTTGATATCGTAGTTCATGTTGGCCAGGTTCTTGATCGTCCGCACATCGTCGATGATGTTGGCGTCACCGTGGATGGTGTGCTTGATGACCGAGGACGCGACGGCGAAGTTCAGCATGTCCATGGGCTTGTAGTTATGGATCATGGCGTAGATCAGGCCGGAGGCAAAGGCATCGCCGCCGCCCACACGGTCGAGGATGGTGAAGGTGAACAGACGGGATTCGAAGGTGTGTCCCTCGTACCACATGAAGGCCTTGAGGCTGTTCTCGGAGCCGGAATGGGCATAGCGGACATGGCGTGCGATGCAGGTCAGGTTGGGATAGCGCGCCACGAATTTCTGGAAGATCTCGTCCTGCTGCTCATAGGTCGGCTGGAGCGGCACTCCGTCCTTCCAGTCCCCCTTGCTATGGTCGTTTTCGTCCTTCCACAGGTGATACGGCTCAATGCCCAGGAGGATGTTGACATAGGGCAGGCAAGCGGTGCAGAAGTCGCGTGCCTCCTCCCAAGTCCAGAGGCTGGAGCGGAAATTGCCGTCGAAGGACACGGTCATACCCTTCTGATTGGCGACCTTGAGCATATCCAGCACCAGCTGACGACAGTTGGGCGCCAGCGCAGGCGTGATGCCCGACAGATGCAGCCAGTCATACCCGTCCAGCAGCGCATCCAGATCGACCTTGGAGAAGTCATACTCCGTCAGCGCGGAATGCTTCCGGTCATAGATGACCTTGCTGGCGCGGATGCCATAGCCCGTTTCCAGATAGTACGTCCCCAGGCGATGGGTCGGGGTCTCCTCCGGGGTGGAGAGGATCATGGGTGTGCAGTGAACATCGTTGGAACGAAGGCTCCTCACGGCGGACTTGCCCAGCGAATTGTTCGGCACGACGGAGAAGAAGGTGCTGTCCACCCCCAGATTCGCCAGTGCCAGGGCGATATTGGCCTCGGAGCCGCCATAGCTCAGCCCAAAGGACGTGGCCATACGGATCTTATCATAATTGGGCGGGGTCAGGCGGAGCATGATCTCCCCCATGGTGATGAATTTCTTCTGCCCGGGGCGGTTGTCCAGCAGCGGATTGGCATGGATCATAATATTTCCTTCCTTCCGGATATGATGGGGATAACGGTTCGGATACGATCATTATACCACATTCACACAGGGTGCGCAATGGCGCTGCGCCTCCGCTGACGGCGCAAACCGCCGCATTCGCGACAGCATCCACTGCGGACGCTTCGCCGTGAGGAGATCCCCCGGCAGAAACATCAGGTAGCTGTCATGAGTAACGAACAGAGCCAACGCTTGGAACTACTTGCGAGTCTTGACGAACTTGACCGACTGCAAGACCGCACGACCGACAGCGAACTGCTGAAAATGATCGCAGAACGCAAAAAGGCGCTCAGAACGACACTGCAAAGCACTCTGAACGCCTGACCCCAGCAACAGGGGGCTTGGTGGTAGACCTGCCGCCACCTTGTCCCCTGATTCTACCACAACAGCGGCAGGAAGACAAGGCAGGGGGACTTCGATCGCCCCGTGGAGGGGATCTGTCCCGTCCTGCCTTATCGGCGCAGCTGTACGCCGATTTTGTTCCACCTCCCCGGGCGGGGAGAGACATGGCTGGAGACGGGCGAGGGCGATCCCTATAAGATTTTGTTCCACCTCCCCGGGCGGGGAGAGACAGCAAAACTCACCAAGTTTTGCGGCGCATTTTCGTGCGCTTTGCGGTGATCAGGCTCTCTCAGGCGCAGATCTTCCGCGTGGTTGGGTGTCCCGGAGGGTTCAAATGGGCGATTTTGCGGTACGAACCCTCCGGGTTTTCATGATCGCTTCCGCTTCGCACGCTACAGGATCAGCACATCATCCGCCTGATAGGTGGCCTTTGCGCCGATATGTTCCACCTTGTGCTGCGGCTTGTTCCCCAGCGTGTAGAAACGCAGGCTGTCGCAGGATGGGTCGATCAGGCATTCCAGTTCATGGCGGAACAGCTTGAACTGGGCCGCGTCCAGCGTGCATTCAAACACGGAATTCTGCACGCGCTGTCCATGGGCCACGCAGGCCTTCGCGACCTGTCGCAGGCGCCGACGCCCATTGGCATCCGCCGTGTTCACGTCGTATGTCACCAGGATCAGCATCGGCTCACCTCCCTTTCATCGGATCGTTGGCGAATCTCGCACTCATTTCCACAGCAGCGGTGGACAGTCATCCAGATCGCCGCGGATATACCTTGCCAGCAGCATCGCCTGAGCATAGGGCACAAGGCCCCACATCAGCTTTTCCTTCAGGTAGGGGTGCGTGATCTCCTCCCGTTTCCTGTTTTGCCAGGCGGATAAGACGATCTTCCGGCCTTCGTCGTTGAGCAGCACTGCGCCGCCGGGCTGATGCTGGAAGTGCTTTGGCCGGATCTCCCTGGTGTTGATGAGGGTCAGCACCAGCCGATCCGCACTCACCGGGCGCAATTCCTCCATCAGATCCAGCGCCAGAGATTCTCGTCCCGGGCGGACGCGGTGCATGAAGCCTACATAGGGATCCAAACCGACACTTTCCAGCGCCGATGCGCAATCATGCGCCAGCAGCGTGTACACAAAGGACAGCATGGCATTCACAGCATCCGTAGGCGGACGCCTGTTGCGCTCGCCAAACCGGAAATCCTCCTTCTGGTTGAGGATCAGGTCATCCAGCACGCTGAAATACAGCGCGGAGGCTTCTCCTTCCACACCGCGGAGGCGGTCCAGCTCCTCGCAGGCCATGATGGTCTCCAGCCGCTGCGCCAGCTGCAGGCTGATGGGCTTGAGCGTTTCCGCCGGAACGCGCAGGGCATGATCCCGCAGGGTACGCTCAATGCTCCAGCGGCTGTTGTAGATCTTGCCGAAGATGAAATGCCGGGCGATCTGGCAGCTTTTCGCCATGCTGTCCGCTATGCGGTATTGCTCTGCACGCAGCAGCACATTGCCCTTCGTTTCACCGCAGACGCGCGCCAGGAAGCGTCCGCTGCGCGTCATGAAACACAGGGAGATCCCGCGTTTGGCGCATTCCCCCATCAGCGCCGGGCTCGCCCCACGGTAGGAGAAGCTGACGATCCCCTCCAGCATCAGCAGGGGGTATTGTCCCTTTTTCTCTTCGCCCTGACAGACAATAACATTTTCGTTTTCCAGTGCCAGATATCCTTCTTCGGAGGTCACATACAGCGTGTTCAGCAGTTTCCGCATGTATCGTCCTCCTCTCTGTGCTGCCTGATGTATCCCGCCACGCTTTGCGTTTTTTGCAAGCCGGGCAGGCACAGATCCTTGAGCAAGCAGGCCATGCAGCCCTTTGTCGGCTTTGGGCGCGGCGTATATCCCCGCGCGGTGTATTGGTGCATCTCATCCAGCATCGCTTCCACCCGATCCCGCATCGCCTGGTCGAAAACGACCCGCGTGCGCCGGTGCGGTTCGCCATAGTACAGGCTCCCCTCCGGGATGGTGCAGACCAGCATCTCCTCCAGGCACATCACCTGTGCGCAGAGCAGGAGTTCGTCCGCGTCATGGGTCTTGGGCTTGCCGCGCTTGTATTCCACCGGGTAGGGAAGCCACCGCCCATCGTAGCCCGGCAGCGTGATGCCTTCCGGGTCCCGATGAAACTCCACCACGTCGCAGATGCCCGTGACCTTCAGCCGCATGGACTGCACCCGCAGCCCACGCATGATGAGCAGATCGCCGCGGCGTTCCGTTTGCTTCTCATCATGCGCGCGCTGGTGCATCAGCTGCCCCTCCACCGTGCGGACATTCTCCTGCCAGAGCTGCTCCAGATGGATCAGCGCCCACTGCCGCCGGCAAAACACAAAATGCTGCAAGGCGGAGATCATGAGGAGGTCATCGTCCATCAGTTCATCCTCAGGCAGGTGACGCCTTCGGGCAGGGTCTCGGTGTCGATACTGACCTCATAGTCGCTGTATTTGCGGGCCGGCTGCGCATCGGGCTTGCAGGTCACGCGCACCTTATCGAAGAGCTTCCACGCGGGCGCATTGCCCAGTTCGCTCTCATGGCGGAAAACGATCAGCTCCCGCACGGCCATCTTGCCGCGCGCCGCAGAATGATCATTCTCAAACATGTTGAGGATCGCCTGCCACAGCAGGGTCAGGTCATCCTCTGTGAAGCCGGTGGACTTGCGGGCCAGATTGGCGGAAACGAAGCCTTCCGCGCGGTACAGCCCATAGGGCACGATGAACTTGCGCCCCATCTCGGTGTCCTTCTTCTCCGCGTCCTTCTCCGTGGTGATGGCCACACGGGTGATGGTCACCTCCTGCGGGGTGATGGGATCGATGCTGCGCGCAAAGCCCAGCTGCACCGGTCCGCGCACCTGACCGCAATTCAGCGCCGCCTTGACGAAGGTGGTCATCACCGCGCCAAAGGTGCGGATGTCGTAGAAGTGACCGCACATGTAGTCCCGCAGCTTGCGGTCAATGTCCGGATCCGCCTTTTTCAGCGTCTTGGGATCGGCCTTTTCCAGCCCGTGCGCCTCCAGCGCCTGCGCGTCGCTGCGGTTGAGCGGCACGCCGGCCTTTATGTAGATGCCGTAGCCTTCCTCATCCTCCTTGAGCGTCTCCACATAGTTACGGATCTTGCGCTTCAGGCACACGTCCGTCACCAGGCCGTGTCCGGTCTCCGGATCTACACGGGGCATGTTGCCCGCATCGGGATCGCCATTGGGGTTGCCGTTTTCCACATCGAACAGGATCACAAAGTCGTAGCGGCTCTTGATGACATCAGCCATTGCTTTCGTCCTCCTTCTTTACTTACCGTTTTTGCCTCTGATGATAATACCCCAGTTGGAACACACCCTGATCAGCCAGGTTCAGCCGTGCGGGATAGCTGCTTTCCATCCGCCCCAGGATCTGCCCGATCTGCCTGTCATAGTGGATGCGCGCGCCGTCCTGCAGCTTTTTCAGATGCGCCTGAGAAAGGCGGATCAGCGTGGGGAAGGCGACCGCAGGCGGAGTTGAAGTACCGGTCGCGAATGGTGGCGTTGATGCCCGGGTTTGCCCGCTCCTGAAGATCCTCCAGGACGGCAAAGAGCCTGCCCAGCAAATAAGGGGCATAGGTCGTTTCCTCGTTGAGCTGCACAGTCAAAACCTCCTTTTGTGTGAAAGCATTCTGGCGGATGAGATAGGCCTTGATGATCGCCGCGCGCCCGCGGGTGACCTTGCGTTCCGCGCGGATGCGAAGCTGCGTCTGTTCATACAGGGTGGCCGGATACGGCGTTCCCTGCCAGATGGCACGGGCCAGATCGCCCACCATCTTTGACAGTGGGTGCTTGTCCTGTTCATCTTGTTCATCCTGCTCATCCTGTGTACCCTGCTTGCTATGCGAATTCCGATTCACTGCCTCATTCAGCAGCCACCACAGGGACAATTCGTTGTAATGGTCAAACGCCGGCTTGACGATGCGCAGATCCTCCTGATGCCTGGCCACGTTCTCCATCAAATGGCCGAAAGCACCTTGCAGGAAGAACCGCACGGACAGCCGCGCCGCATTGGGAGCCAGCCCCATGATGAAGAAATTCTCGGACGCATCGAGCTGCATATCCTTCCAGGCCGCGTTCTTGCCCTGCGCCACAAGGGACAACGCATCCGTCAGCGCGGCATCATCAATCGTATTGCTGCTCATCAGGTCACTGAAAAAATCGGAGTAGGATGCATTGCCATTTTCCGCCCAATACACCACTGTCGTTTCGCCCCTGCGCAGATGATGCTGCCGATCCGCCAGCAGATAGTTGAGCGCCGCGCCATAGGCGAAGGCGGCCTGGGTGCTGACGGGAGCATTGCGGCCCTGATCGCCATCACGCCCATAGGACTCCAGCGACGGCGCATTGAAGGACACCAGCGAGGCGCCAGAAGATTGCGCCCCCTGCACGCCCTTGATGCTCGGATGCAGCACCTGCACAGGCCGCATTTCGCCAGTGACGAGGCATTGCATCTCCTCCGCCTCTGCAGTATCGGAGAAGGATGCATCCCAGACGGCGCGGATCTCCGGGATCTCATGGAGCATTTGATGCTCATAGAGGAAGATGAGGTTCCCGCCCTCGCAGATCTCGTCCAGATATTCGGCCAGCAGCGGATGCGCCGCGGCCTTTTCCGGCTCCCACTGATCCAGGAAGCGCAGCAGAGCCTTCGCCGCCGGGTGGGTCGAAGCGTCCAGCAGCGCATGGTGCTTCTCTCGGAAGGCTTCGAAGCACTGCAGGGTGCGTTCCGGCTTGCCCTTGGCATCCACGCCCAGCACATAGGAGGAATTGTCGCCCAGGAAGCAAGGGGCGATATTCACTGCACGCTTGGGTGGGATCGGCAGATTCATCTCCTGCGGCACCCATGCGGTCTTCTTGCCGCGCGGCACTTCGACCTTCATCGGCAAAACGCCGGTCAGTCTGCCCCCGGCATCGATTTCCAGCCCCCAGGAGACCTTCACAGGCACCCAGCCGGGCTTTTCCAGCGTCCCATTGGCTGCCAGCGCGTCATACAGCGCCGCCAACGATTGCAGGATCATTTCACCATCTCGCGATCCTTCAGGTCGATGACACCATTGACCATCTGCGCACGGAAGAACATCGGCTGGATATGCTCCAGGTCGGAATAATCCATGTCGTAGAGCATCCAGCCCAGATCGCGCGTCTCGGCAATGGCCGGGATGTCATCCCCCTCCCACAGGGCGACATGTGCCGTACATTCCCGGCAGCCCAGATACGGTTGACTGTAGCATTGTCCGCGGCGGAGCCTGCGCTTGACGATATCCTGGAATTTTCCCTCGTTGTCCGACGGATTGGCCTTGTCCGTCATTTCGAAATGCGCCTCGATCACATAGTGGACGTCCTGCAGCATCAGCGCGGCCCGCTGCTGAATCTCCCTGCTGGTCGCCAGATAAGGGGTCGGATTGATCCCGTTGGCCGCCTCCAGCGCGGTGCTGGCCAAGATCTTCGATTTCACCTCGTTGCGCCGCAGGTTTGTGAATCGCGGGGCTGAAAGCACATAGATCTTGTCGATCACCCAGCGCAGCCCGGGATGGTAATAGACGGACTCAATGATGCCGCGCGCCGCACTGGGCGTGATGACATCATAGCTGACACGTTCCGTCTTCATTTCCGGACGCGTAAAGCAGGCATCCTTGCCCCACACTTCCACTCGAATCATCCTTGCTTCACCTCTCATTCGTTTTTCTCGGGATCCGTCCTCCCGTTTCATCAGCAGAACCACATACCGCCGCATTCGGGCTCCATCGTCAGGCCGCAATGCGCATCATACTGGCGATCATCCAGCAGGATGCCATATTCGCGCCCGGTCGGATATTCCAGCACACCGGCCTGGATCAGGCGGTCAAAATGCTGCGGATATACATGGACAGCAAACCGGCCGAGCCTCCGCAGGGTGGTCCGTGTGGCCAGCCCCTGCCGCAGATCCGCCAATTCCGCCTGATCCTCCGCCACAGAGAGATACACCGGGATCGTCTGGCTGTCGATCAGGCGGAAGGCCGCTTCGATCTCGCGGAACATCGGCCCGTCGCTGAGGCGCATGATATCCTGCTGATCCAGGAAGGGCCTCCCCCGGATGAACATGAGCTCATCAAAATAAGTATGGATCGCTTCAGGCGAAGCGATATCCGCATGCTGCGCCATGGTCCTGCGCAGTGCCGCGACGGGCTGATCATACATGGGGGCATCCCAGTTTTCCGTCGCCAGACGGAGTGCCTGATCCTCCCCGTCGAATTCCACATTGGCATGGTGCTCCAGCACATTTTCCGCCCCGACGATCCGGCGGAAGACCTCCGCATTCTGCTCGATGATGCTGGTATACGGCACCACATAGATCACCCGTCGCAGGCCATGCGCCGCGGCATGGGACAATGCAAAGGCCAGCGACGAGACGGTCTTTCCGCCGCCTGTAGGGACAGTCAGCGTATACAGCCCCGGCGCATCCTCCGCCCCGTGCAGGCAGCGCTCCAGGATCTCCGTCCGCTTCTGGTTCAGCGCCGACCCAGTCCCCTTCCGCCAGGGCGCCACATACTTTTCCAGCCTGTCCAGCAGCTGCGCTGGCGTCATGTCACGCCCGCGCTGGACACTGCCTTCTGCCATGTACGCTTCTGTATCCAGATAATCCGCATCCACCAACGCCGAAAAGAGCATCCGCGTGTACAGCGCATTGGCAAATGCCTGCGTGCCCTTCGGGATGCCCCTGATCCAAGACGGGACTGCGGCCTTGTCTGGCACGGTGATCTCCGTTTTCCATGCATCCGCCGACGGCAGATCCGTTTTCTTCAGTCGGGACATCAGCGTGCCGTCCTCCCGGGAAGCCGCCGAGCCGCGGTCAGGCAAGCCGCCATGATGTCCCGCCACACAGAACGCCGCGTATCCGTCACCCATGCGCGCGGCCTTCTGCGCACCCAGCGTAGAATGATCCACACGGGCCGTGTGCTCCGGATCGCGCTGACGAGCCTGCGCCGCTTCGCTGTATTTGCCGATATCATGCAGCAGACCAGCCCGGCGCGCATGCTCCCCGGCACCGAAATCCGCCGCGAAGGTCTCCGCCCGGTCCGCCACGCCATAGATGTGCTCCCTGAGCGGCTGATAGGCGCCATCCGCCCGTCGATGGGTGATATAGGCCATCCACCTCGCCCCCTTGGCTGCATGCAAGTTGAATAATCGATGAATACGTCCTACAAGTCATGTTTCTTACTGACAGCATTCAACATAGAGATCATTTGTTCCTGTTTAACACGG
Source organism: uncultured Faecalibacterium sp. (assembly GCA_964542315.1). Taxonomy (GTDB): domain Bacteria; phylum Bacillota; class Clostridia; order Christensenellales; family Aristaeellaceae; genus UBA11524. Next base: position 47,428 of record CAZIUA010000002.1, read on the forward strand.
CGGCACAGTAATGTTTTTTGCAGTTTTTTGTCGCTGAACCGCGATCCGCCGCATCAAGCCCTTGCGTAGCATCGCCCCCGCCATCACCCGTCGATGGCCTCGCGCAGCCTTTCGATGGCCTTCTTTTCCACGCGAGAGACATAGCTCCGGCTGATGCCCAGCACCTCGGCGACCTCATGCTGGGGGTGCTGGGTGCCGTCCGCCAGGCCGTAGCGCATCTCCAGCACAAGGCGTTCGCGCGCCGGGAGGCTGCTGAGCACCTGCTGCACCCGGGCGAGCGTCACCCGGCGGATAACGGTCTCGTCCACCTCATCCGCGTCCGTGCCGAGGATGTCCATATAGGTGATGTCATTGCCCTCGCCATCGGTGCCGACGCTATCCTGCAGGGACACATCGCCGCGGTATTTCCGGCTGGCGCGCAGGGTCATGAGGATCTCATTTTCGATGCACCGCGCGGCGTAAGTGCCCAGCGCGCCCGACGCCGGCTTGAAGGTATTCACCGCCTTGATCAGCCCGATGACACCGATGGAGATCAGGTCGTCCGCGCCATAGCCCGGCACGGTGTATTTCCGCGCGATATGGCTGACCAGGCGCAGGTTGTGGGTGATGAGGGTCTCCCGTGCATCCGCATCGCCCGCGAGCATCCGCGCCACCAACTTTTCCTCCTCCGCACGGGGGAGCTGCTTGGGGAATTCCGACTTTCCCGTGATGTACCCCAGCAAAAACAGGCTCTCCCTGAGCAGCAGTGTGATCATTTCCAGCATGCGATCCGCCTCCTTGGCGCAGCGTATGACAGGAAAGGGGAGGATATGCAAAATGCCCGCCCTGGGGAGGGGAGGGCTTTGTACGCTGCCGCCCCCGGCTTCCCCTTTGAGGGGAAGCTTTCGCCGCAGCGACTGATGAGGTGTGGGGACTTCGTCCCGTTTAGGCATACGGAACGATCATGCAGTTCGCGCATGGGGCGTCCAGGCCTCCCTTGTGCAAAGGGTGGTGGCCGAAATCTTTGTTTTCGGTCGGAGGGATTGATGTTTGCCCAGTTAGTGGCTCATCGACACGCCCTCCGTCATGATCGTTTCCACTCTTTTCCGCTACGCACCTGCGATATTTTTTCTATCATCATATCGAGGTGATAGAAAATGACCGTCAAAGAAGCCGTGGCTGCCCGTTTTCAGCAGATCATGCAGGGGCGCAGCATGCGCGCCAACGAGCTCGCTGTCCGCAGCGGTATCACGCCATCGAGCGTGTACAGCATGCTCGATCCTCGCCGCAAGGAGGTCTCCGTCAACCTGGTCAAGAAGCTCTGCGATGGGCTGGACATGACCCTGGGTGAATTTTTTTCTGCGCCGGTGTTCGATGCGCTGGAGCAGGAAATGAAATGAACGGCGTCCGCCATATGTGAAAATCCGCTGAAGATTGTGAATAGGCTGTAACTTTTTTGATTTTCCATTGCGCGATCGGCAAAAACGTGTCATAATAGTAATCAGCGCCTGCGCGTGACGCGGGCAGAAGGGAAGGAACCTGTAAACATGAACATGATGAAGCGACTGATGGCGCTGCTGCTGGCCGCGCTGATGCTCTGCGGCGTCGCCATGGCCGAACCGGCTGATGATGATGTGATGGCCACCGTGGGTGACATCACCGTGACCCGCGCCGACTATGAAGGCTATCTGGCCACGCTGGTGAACTACTACGCCAATTATGGCTATGACACCACCGATGCCACCATCCTGAGCACCCTGCAGCTCTTCGCGATGCAGACCGCGGTGGAATACGCCGTGATGGATCAGAAGGTGGTCGAGCTGGGTCTGGCCCTGACCGAGGCGGAGACGGAAGCTGCCTCCGCTGAGGCTGCCGAGCAGTGGACCGCCACCATCGAGGATGGCCTGGCCTACTACGGCATCACCGCCACCAGCACCGAGGAAGAGCGCGCCCAGACCCTGCTGAGCGTCCTGGCGGAGCTGGAGACCATGGGCTACACCGAGGATTCCTACATGGCGGATGCACTCAAGTACGCCGAGTATGAGAAGGTGTATGCCTACATCACCCAGGATATCAATGTCACCGACGAGGAAGTCGAGACCTACTACAACAGCCTGGTGGAAGCCGACAAGGCCACCTACAGCAACGATGCCGCCGCCTATGAGCAGCTGCAGTACATGAATCAGCTCTACGCCATGTATGGCATGACTGATTATGTCACCGAGGCGTACTATAAGCCCGAAGGCTACCGCGTGGTCACCCACATCCTGCTGTCCGCGGATGAGGCGCTGCTGACCGCCTACGCTGACCTGCAGGCCACCTATGAGGAGCAGCAGAACACCCTGGAAGAGGGTGGCGAGGTCGAAGGCGAGCTGGTCACCGCTGAGCAGGTGGAAGCTGCCCGTCAGGCCGTGCTGGCCAATGTCCAGCCCATGGTGGACGAGATCAAGCAGAAGATGGCCGATGGCGCCACCTTCGCTGAGCTGATCCCCCAGTACACCACTGACCTCGACATGCAGGATGAAGCTGCCATCGCTGAGGGCTATGAGGTGCATATGGACTCCGTCAACTGGGTCATTCCTTTCCGCGATCAGGCCTTCACCGTGGATAACATCGGCGATGTCACCGAGCCTGTCGTGACCGATTACGGCGTGCATATCCTCCAGTATGTGGCGGATGTTCCCGGCGGCCCCGTGGAGCTGACCGAGGAGATGCGTGCCTCCTTCCTGACCGCGCTGCTGTCCAACGCCCAGAACAGCGCCATCCAGGATACCCTCACCCAGTGGGTCGAGGCGGCTGATGTGGTCTACTCTGACGAGGCCAAGACCATCATGGGCCTGACCGACACCGTCGCCGAGTAAGGCATCATCCCAACGCAGATTGGCCGTCCGGACGAGATTTGTCCGGACGGCTTTTCTTGTGCATTCATCCGCATTTCGCCCCTGTACTTGTCCCTGCCGGAAGAAAGTGCTATAATGCTCAAGGCCGATCCGGCACACAACGCAAAAGAAAAGAGGCGATCCCTCCCCCTTGGGAGGACACATATGTTCAAGGCAAAAATGAAGGAGACCCTGGGGTATCTTCGCGCATTCATCCTGTGGGCGCTGCTCAGCGCGCTGGTGGGCGCGGTCTGCGGCCTGGTGGGCGGCGCATTCGCCATGACGGTGGAGAAGGCGACCCATCTGCGCCAGCACTGGACATGGCTGCCCTGGCTGATGCCCGCAGCCGGTCTGCTCATCGCCGGGCTGTATCACGCACTGAAGCTGCCCCTGTCCATCGGCACGGATGAGATCATCAAGACCGTCCGCACGCAGGAAGGCGTTTCCCTCAAGATGGCGCCTGCCATTTTCATTTCCACCGCATTGACCCACCTCACCGGCGGCTCGGCCGGCCGCGAGGGCGCCGCGCTCCAGCTGGGCGGCTCCATTGGTGTGGCCATGTCCCGCCTGGTCAAGCCCCTGGGGGATAATCGGCGCATCTTCCAGCTCTGCGGCATGGCTGCGCTGTTTTCCGCCCTGTTCGGCACGCCGCTGGCGGCCACGATCTTCGTCCTGGAGATCATCGATATCGGCAAATTCAACCACCGCGCGCTTTTGCCCTGCCTGATCTCCGCCCTCACGGCGCAGCAGGTCGCCCTGGGCATTGGCGCACCGGCTGAAGCCTTCCCCCTGGCGGCAGGTCTTGTTCAGGTCAGCACGGTGACGCTCCTCCAGGCGGGCGGCATCGGCCTGATCTGCGGCGCGGTGGCCATCCTCTTCTGCTATGTGATGCATTTCGCCGGGCGGACGCTGCGCCGCCTGCTGGCGAATGACTACCTCCGCATGGCCGTCTGCGGCCTGGCGGTGACCCTGCTGGCACTGGCCCTTGGCACGGCGGATTATCAGGGCAGCGGCATGCAGGTGATCCTCGCTGCACTGCGCGGCGACGCAAAGCCCTGGGCGTTCGCGCTGAAGATCGTCTTCACCGCGCTGACACTGGGTGCAGGCTTCAAGGGCGGCGAGATCGTACCTTCCTTCTTCGTGGGCGCGACGCTGGGCTGCACGGCGGCGCCGCTGCTCGGGCTGGATCCGGCCGTTGGCGCGGCGCTGGGGCTGGTGGCACTGTTCTGCGGCGTGACCAATGGCACGCTGGCCTCCATCGCCCTGGCGACGGAGCTCTTCGGCGTGGAATATCTGCCGCTGTTCGCCATCGCCGCGGCGGTCAGCTATGCCCTGAGCGGCCATGTCAGCCTGTATCACACGCAGGCCTTCTCCGAGGAGAAAATGGGCCATATGCAGCCGCTGACGCCGCACCACGACTGATCCCACACCGACATCACACCCCCGGAGGCTCCCATGCAGACACCAACCGGACGTTTCGCCCCGACGCCCAGCGGAAAGCTCCACCTGGGCAATCTGCTCTGCGCGATGCTGGCCTACCTCTCTGCACGCGCGCAGGGCGGACGCTTCCTCCTGCGCATCGAAGATGTGGATGTGCCGCGCTGCCCGCGTTCCCTGGCGCAGCAGGCCATCGATGACCTGACCTGGCTGGGCTTCACCTGGGATGAGGCGCCGCTGTACCAGTCCGACCGAAGCGAGATCTACCGTGACGCGCTGGCCCGTTTGACCGACGCAGGGCATACCTATCCCTGCTTTTGCACGCGCGCCCAACTGATGAGCCTCGCCGCGCCCAATCTGGGCGACACGCAGGTGATCTATCCGGGCACCTGTGCGCATCTGAGCGCTGCTGAAGCCGCCGCGCGCGCCCTCGTCCGCAGTCCGGCCATCCGCCTGCGCGTCCCGGAGGAGGATGTGTCCTTCGCGGATGGGCTGTATGGCCGCCAGACCGAGAATCTCGCGCGGGACTGCGGCGATTTCGTCCTCCGGCGCTCCGACGGGCTGTATGGGTATCAGCTGGCGGTGGTAGTGGACGATGCCCTCAGCGGCGTCACGGAGGTCGTGCGCGGCCGGGACATCCTCTCCGCCACGCCGCGCCAGATCTATCTGCAGCGCCTGCTGGGCTATGATACGCCTGCGTATGTGCATATTCCGCTGCTGACGGATGCCCAGGGGCGCCGCCTGGCCAAGCGCGACAAGGATCTGGATCTCTCCGCACTGGCCAAGCGCTTCACCCCGGCGGACATCTGCGGCATGCTGGCCTATAGCGCCGGCCTGCTGGAGGAAAACCGCCCCATCACCCTGGAAGGGCTAATCCCCCTCTTCGACTGGTCGAAAATCCGCCGGGAGGACATCCGCCTGCCCGATCTGCGCGGTTGAGGGGACATCTACCGCTGCTTCCAACGAAAACAGTTATCCACAATTCGTCCAGCGGATGAGGATTGACGATGCCTGTTCACGGGAATGCCCCACGCGGATGCTGCATGAACGTTCCACATATTTAAACGGGACGAAGTCCCCACACCTCCTCAGTCGCTGCGGCGACAGCTTCCCCTCAAAGGGGAAGCCAGGGGAGGCCGCGTACAAAGCCTTCCCCTCCGAGGGGAAAGGTGGATTCGCCGTCTGGCGAAGACGGATGAAGTGGACGCCCCGCGCACGAACTGCGCGGACGCTCAACCAACTCAATCAAAAAAAGGGTCGAAGACCCCAGCGCGTGCTCGCTCCGCCGAAAGGCAGGAGAGAGCACGATTTTTTTTTGCATACCCTATTGACAAGGGGGACAAACTGAGATAGAATAATCTCGCCGAAAGGTCAAAGAAAGTCAAACAGTGTGGATCCATCATCCCGCTGACAAAGGAGGCTTTTTTGATGAATACAAATCAATTCACACAGAAAACCATCGAGGCGATCCAGCGTGCGCAGGCGCTTGCGGTGGAATACGGTCATCAGCAGGTGGATCAGGAGCACGTCATGTTCGCCCTGACGGAGGACGGCGCGGCGCTCATCCCCCAGCTGCTGGAAAAGTGCGGCATGTCCGCCGATGCACTGCGCGGTGCGCTCCAGGACGCGCTGGGACGCATTGCACGCGTCTCTGGCCCCGGTCGTGAGGCCGACAAGGTCTATATCTCCTCCGACCTGGAGAAGGCCCTGCTGGAGGCCGAGAGCCGCGCCAAGCAGATGAAGGACGAATACCTCAGCGTGGAGCACCTGTGGCTGGGCCTGTGCGCCAAGCCCAATGCGCGCGTGAAGGACATCCTCAAGCGCCTGGGCTATGACGAAAAGGCCTTCCTGAAGGCGCTGAGCGAGGTGCGCGGTGCAACGCGCGTCACCAGCGACAACCCGGAGGAGACCTACGACGCGCTGAAGAAATACGGCTCCGACCTGGTGGCGCTGGCCCGGCAGAACAAGCTCGACCCCGTCATCGGCCGTGACACCGAGATCCGCAATGTCATCCGCATCCTCAGCCGAAAGACGAAGAACAACCCCGTCCTCATCGGCGAACCCGGCGTGGGCAAGACCGCCATCGCCGAGGGGCTGGCGCAGCGGATCGTCCGCGGCGATGTGCCGGATTCCCTCAAGGATCGCACCGTCTTTTCCCTGGACATGGGCAGCCTCATCGCGGGCGCGAAGTTCCGCGGTGAGTTCGAGGAACGCCTGAAGGCCGTCCTGGCGGAGATCAAGAAGAGCGATGGGCGCATCATCCTCTTTATCGATGAGCTGCACACCATCGTCGGTGCCGGCAAGACTGACGGCGCGATGGACGCAGGCAATCTGCTCAAGCCCATGCTGGCACGCGGCGAACTGCACTGCATCGGCGCAACGACGCTGAACGAATACCGCCAGTACATCGAGAAGGACGCAGCCCTGGAGCGGCGCTTCCAGCCGGTCATGGTCAGCGAGCCTACGGTCGAGGACACCATCGCTATCCTGCGCGGCCTGAAGGAGCGCTACGAGGTCTTCCATGGCGTCAAGATCCAGGACAACGCCCTCATCGCCGCCGCGACCCTCTCCAACCGCTACATCACCGACCGCTTCCTGCCCGACAAGGCCATCGACCTGGTGGACGAAGCCTGCGCCATGATCCGCACGGAGATCGACTCCCTCCCCACCGAGCTGGATGACGTCCGCCGCCGCATCATGCAGCTGGAGATCGAGGAGGCCGCGCTGAAGAAGGACGATGACGCCCTCAGCAAGGCGCACCTGAGCGAGGTGCAGAAGGAGCTGGCCGAACAGCGCGACATCTTCAACCAGATGAGCGCCAAGTGGGACGCGGAGAAGAACGCCATCGGCAAGGTGACGAAGCTGCGCGAGGAGATCGAGCGCGTGAACGCGGAGATCGCCAAGGCGGAGCGCACCTATGACCTGAACCGCGCAGCCGAGTTGAAATACGGCGAGCTGCCGAAGCTGCAAAAGGAGCTTGCCGCCGAGGAGGCCATCGCGGACGAAGCCAAGGGCGAGGACAGCCTCCTGCGCGACCGCGTGACGGAGGAGGAGATCGCCCGCATCGTCGGCCGGTGGACGGGCATCCCCGTGTCCAAGCTGATGGAGGGCGAACGCGAAAAGCTGCTCCACCTGGAGGATACGCTGCATGAGCGCGTCATCGGCCAGGATGAGGCCGTCACACGCGTCAGCGAGGCCATCCTGCGTTCCCGCGCGGGCATCCAGGATCCCAACCGCCCCCTGGGCAGCTTCCTCTTCCTCGGCCCCACGGGCGTTGGCAAGACCGAGCTGGCCAAGGCGCTGGCGCAGGCCCTCTTTGACGATGAAAAGAACATGGTGCGTATCGACATGTCCGAATACATGGAGAAATTCAGCGTCAGCCGCCTCATCGGTGCGCCTCCCGGGTATGTGGGCTATGACGAGGGCGGTCAGCTGACCGAGGCCGTCCGCCGCCATCCCTATTCCGTCGTGCTTTTCGACGAGGTGGAAAAGGCTCACCCGGATGTGTTCAACGTGCTGCTCCAGGTGCTGGACGACGGCCGCATCACCGATTCCCAGGGCCGCACGGTGGACTTCAAGAACACCATCCTCATCATGACCAGCAACCTGGGCAGCGAATACATCCTGAACGGCATCGAGAACGGCGAGATCACCCCCGAGGCCCGCAGTCAGGTGGATCATCTGCTCAAGACGCACTTCCGCCCGGAATTCCTCAACCGTATCGACGAGATCGTGACCTACAAGCCGCTGACCAAGGCGGAGATCAGCCGCATCGTCCAGCTGATGGTGGACAGCCTGAACAAGCGTCTGGCCGACAAGCAGCTGCACGTCGCACTGACGGATCGCGCCATGGACGCGGTCATCGACCAGGGCTTCGACCCGACCTTCGGCGCACGCCCGCTCAAGCGCTTCCTGCAAAGCAAGGTCGAGACGCTCATCGCCAAGCGCATCATCGCCGCGGATGTCAAGCCGGGCTCCACCCTCACCGTGGACGTGGAAGACGGGAAGTTCGTCGTGCTGTATGCATGATCCGCCGCGTATCGTTTCTGCATCATGCCACCTCATCCGCTTTTCTGACAAGATAAAAAGGTCGCGCCTGTTTTCATGCAGACGCGACCTTATTTGTGCTTACAGGTTCTTGAGGTAGTTGGCCACTTCTTCGTCCTTGCAATTGGCGTAGAAGTACTCCGCGAAATGCTCGCCGGAGATGGTCTCCTTCAGGAAGTCCTGGTCGATGTCGTGGAGGATGTCGATCAGCTTGCGATGGGTGATCTTCTTCACGCCGTCGAGGATCTTCTTGTTGCGCTGCTCAGGCACAACGCGCTCCTTGGGGTAGCCCTGGCCGTGGCCGAAGCCGAACAGCTGCTGGAAGATCATCTCCAGCTTCAGCTCAGCGCCCCAGCCGAAGTCCTTCGCGAAGGGCAGCGCGACGCAGTTGCCGTCGTTGATGTGCGCGAACATATAGCCATCGGAGGGATCGACGATGTGGCCGCACAGCACGCCCGGGAAGGCGTTGCAGGCCAGCATGGCGCCCTCGCCCGTGCCGCAGCCCGTCACCACATAGTCCACCGCGCCCGTCTCCAGCAGGATGCAGGCCAGCAGGCCGATCTTCACATAGGTCAGCTGGCAGGCGTCCTCCGCGGTGTACATGCCGTAGTTGACCACCTCGTGGCCCATGGGCTCCACGACCTTGCGCAGGGAAGCCTCGATCATGGCGTTCTTTGCCGCCTGGGAATTCTCGTTCATCAGTGCGATACGCATGGGTTCATTCTTCCTTTCCAAACATTCTTTTTGGGGATCAGTATCATGGTACCATATTTAAGAAAGAAAATCAACCGGCTTTGTTTTGGCGAAATGCATTTTTATGCGACGCTATTCATCCGTGTTTTGGCTCCGGGGGATTTTCGTCCGCCGTGTGGACAACCGGTGCATAACCTGAGCCCAAAAGCCAAAAAGCGCGCGGAACCGGTATTTTCCTCTATCCACAGGGGAAGATATCCACAGGCTGTGGGTTTGTGGATATCCCAAAGGCCGCCCAAAAGCCTGCCGCCAAAGGATTTTCGCTGCTCGCGGGTTTTGGACAAAAAATATGCAGGGTATGCAAGAAAGGCAGGCAGGAATCCGGCGTTTTGGGGGCGAATATATAGGAGAAATGATTTTTCTCCACAGGGATGTGGACATCTTGAAGATTCGTCCACAACTTGTCCAAACGGGGAAAGTCAGGCGGATCAAGGGCTGGAGGCACTTTTCCACCGTTTCCACATGCCCTTCTCCTACTACTGAAAATATATATTCTACATCAACTTTTCGGTGTTGGGGGTTGCGCTGCATACGGCGGCGCAACGACGGCCACCAGACCTGGCCAGCGAAGGACCGCAGCATCCCCGACCGAGATCGGAGGTTTTTTATGCAGTTTACCGTGAACGTTCAGACCCTTTTGGACGGGCTGAATACCGTCACCCGTGCACTGGCGGCACGTCCGCCCAAACAGATCCTGGAGGGCGTGCTCATCGATGCGGATGAGAACGGCATCACCCTGACCTGCTCCGACGGCAGCCTGACCATCGAGAGTCGCATTTCCTGCGCCGTCCGCACGGAAGGCCGCGCTGTCCTGCCGGGCAAGCTCTTCACCGAGCTGTGCCGCAAGCTCCCCGGCGGCGAGGTGACCATCAGGGTCGGCGACAACCACATGGCTTCCATCCACTGCATGAGCTTCAAGTCCAACCTGGCGGGCATGAATCCGGTGGAATACCCCGAAATGGCCAGCGTCGATGCCGGCGTGACCGTCAAGATCCCGCAGAAGCAGCTGCGCGAGATGATCTCCCGCGTCGTGTTTGCCATCGCCACCGATGAGAGCCGCCAGATCCTGACCGGCTGCCTGCTGGAAGTGGCGGCGGACGAGGCCCGCATGATCGCCCTGGACGGCTTCCGCCTGGCGATTCAGAAGGTCTTCGCGCCCTTTGAGCTGCCGGAAGGCATGGATACCCTCAAGGCCGTCATTCCCGGCCGCGTGCTGAATGAACTGGCGAAGATCCTCGCCGAGGAAGACGATTTCTGCACCATGCTCATCGACAAGAGCCGCATGCAGGCGACCTTCGGCAGCACCACCCTGTCCACCGTGCTGCTGGCGGGCGAATACATCGACTACCGCAAAATCCTGCCGGCGTCCTTCAAGACCGTGGTCAAGGCGGACCGCATGGGCGTTCAGAGCGCCATCGACCGCGCCTCCCTGATGGCGCGCGAGGGCAAGAACAACCTGATCCGCATGTCCATGTCGGACAATGTGCTCTCCATTACCTCCAACGCCGAGCTTGGCGACGTGCTGGAAGAGTTGGACGCCACCCTTACCGGCGACCCCATCGAGATCGCGTTCAACGCCAAGTACATCACCGATGTCATCCGCAACATCTCCGATGACGAGCTGTGCATGCACTTCAACTCCAACGTCAGCCCCTGCGTGGTCAGCCCCATGGAGGGTGATCAGTACCTGTATCTGATCCTGCCGGTACGCGTGTTCAGCTAAAAAAGTGATCAAAACATCATGGGATACAGGGTGAAACAGTGATGATTTCATCTTGTATCCCTTGATTGTTGTGTAATTAAAATGATTATAAATTCATTAAAATTAAGATCCTTCCGAAACTATCAGGAGATGGAGATCAGTCCCCATCCGGGCGTCAATATCTTCTTCGGACAGAATGGCTCCGGCAAGACAAACCTGCTGGAAGCCATCCATTTTTGTGCCCTGGGGCGCAGCCATCGCACCTCGCAGGATCGGGAAGTGGTCTATAAGGGCGCGGACATGGGCGCTGTGGGCGTTCAGCTGCAGAAAAAGACCGCGCGGATGGACATTCAGGTCAAACTGACGCCCGGAGAAGTGCGGAAAAAGGCGATCTTCGTGGATCGGAAGCGCGCCAGCCGCCTATCCGACCTGATGGGGCATGTGCAATGCGTCATTTTTTCGCCGGAGGATCTGATGCTCGTCAAGGAAGGGCCGTCCATCCGGCGGCGCTATCTGGATATGATGCTTTCGCAGATGAGCACGGCGTATTTCACCGCGCTGCAGCAGTATCAGAAGGCGCTGGACCAGCGAAATGCGCTCCTCCGTGAGGCGAAAAAGGGGGCGCGGCCCGATGCTGCCATGCTGGACGCCTTCGAAGATGCCATGGCCGCTCAATGCGCGGTAATCGTGCCGCTTCGGAGGCGGATGGTGGCGCGCACGGCAGAGATCGCGGCGAAAAAGTACGAGGCCATCAGCGGCCGCGAGCAGGAAATGTTCGCGATGCGGTATGATTGCTGCGTCCCGGAAGGGGAGGATGCGGCGGAATTCGCCCGTGCGGCGCTGAAAAAGGCGCGCCAGGAGGATATGTTCCGCGGAACGACCGGATTCGGCATCCACCGCGAGGATATCCTGCTGACGCTGAAGGGCCGCGAAATGAAGGTGTTTGCCTCGCAGGGGCAGATCCGTACGGCCGCGCTGAGCATGAAGCTCGCCCAGCTGGAGGTCTTTCGCAGCGAGACCGGCGAGGCGCCCATCCTCCTGCTGGATGACGTCATGTCCGAGCTGGATATGACGCGCCGCACCCGCCTGCTGGAGGAGATCAGCGGCGTGCAGACCTTCATCACCTGCACGGATGAATCCGACCTGGAGGGTTGCCTGGAACGGCGCAGCTATCAGGTCAGCATGGACGCGCAGGGGAATGGCCAGGTGCGTCTGGCGTCTGCCGGTGAGGCGGTCGCCGCGGCGGACACGCTCGATGAGCTCGATTTCGAATAATTGTTCCACGTGGAACATCACATGGTTCGGCGGCAGAAAATGTCAGCCGAACCATTTTGTATTCCGCCGTGAGAAATGATATAACAGCTGTAAATGTAGAATGAGTCATCAAAGAGCACACAAAGCAAAAATAAAATCAGATTCACAAAGAAAACTGCAATTGCAAGCAATGCAAAACGTAAATGCATATAAAAATATAAGCAATGCAAAAATCGTGGAAATGTTTCACGTGAAACACTTTCATGATCGGCGCGCATGTGGTAAAATAGGGGGGAGGAAACCAGAGGAGGCGACACCCATGTGGACGACCCAGCAGCTTCAGGCCATCGATGCAGAAAATAATACGATCCTCGTCAGCGCCGCGGCGGGCTCCGGCAAAACGGCCGTGCTCGTCGAGCGCATCGTGCAACTCATTCGCGGCGGATTTCACCTGGACAGGATGCTGATCGTGACCTTCACCAAGGCCGCGGCGTCCGAAATGCGTCAGCGCCTGAACCGCCGCCTCATCCATGAGGCCCAGGCCGCCCCGCAGATGTTCAGCCGCGCGCTGGATGAGCTGGAGTCCACCGAGATCTCCACCATTCACGCGTTCTGTCAGAAAGTGCTGCGCAATCATTTCCAGGCGGTCGGAATCGACCCCATGGTGCGACCCTGCGACGACCAAATGCGCGCCGCCCTCTTTGATGAAGCCTGGCTGGATGCATTCAATGCACTGTTGACCGTTGAAACCAACGATGATTTCGCTGATCTTGCTATGGCGTGGGATCAGCCGCGTCTAAAGGACATGACCGCGCAGCTGTATGACTTCCTCATGTCGCTGCCGAAACCGTTTGCGTGGCTGGATGAGCAGGTCGAACGCATCGAAAATAAGCCGTACACCGAGCAAATGTGGTACAAAGTGCAGCTTTCCCATGCGGAATTGAAGTTGCAGGGTGTGCGGACACTGCTCGACGCCTTGGAGCGCATGCTGGATGAGCCCAATGCGGTGCCGGAAAAGGCAGAGACTCTTCAGCAGGATCGCGAGGTATGCGAGCCATTGTTTCACGTGAAACAATCCGATGTACAGGGGATGCTGGACACGCTGCGGTATTTCAGCCTGCCGCGCGCGAAGTCTTTCCGCGGGCTTTCGCCGGAATGCAAGGAATGGAACGACCGCTATAACGAGACGCGCAAGAAAATCCCGCCCATCGTCAAGGAACTCTGCGAAGAATTGGACCTCGATGAAGCGCAGATCGACACAGAATTCGCCATGATGGCGCGGCATTTGCGCGGTCTGGCGGCGCTGACGAAGGTCACCCACAACAATTTCCTGCAAAAAAAGGCTGAAAAGCACCTCATCGATTTCGCAGACATGGAGCAATTTACCATGCAGGTGCTCTCAGACCCGGAGATTCGCCGCCAGATGCAGGCGGAATACGACCACATCTTCGTGGATGAATGCCAGGATGTCAGCCAGGTGCAGGATGCGATCCTCCAGGCGATCCATAATGAAAACAACATCATGTTCATGGTCGGCGACGTGAAGCAGTCCATCTATCGCTTCAGAAAGGCCGATCCGACATTGTTTTTGCATCGCTTGCGCACCTATTCGGACGATGTGGACGCCCCATGCAGGCGCATCATCCTCCAGAAGAACTTCCGCAGCCGTGCGAATGTGCTGGAGGCCACCAACGAGGTGTTCCGGACGGTCATGCGGCCAACGGTGACCGAGCTGACCTACAGCGAGACGGATGAACTGACCTGCGGGCGCGAGACCGAGAATGATCCGCAGGTCGAGATGCATCTGCTGGACATTGAGCCCGGTGAGGACGGCGAAAAGGTCGAAGTCCTCAATGCAGAGGCGGAAGTGGTCATCCAGCGCGTGAAAGAACTGCTTGAAACCGATTTCAATGACGGAAAGACCACCCGAAAGTACACCTACCGCGACATGGTGATCCTCCTGTCCGCCGCATCGAACACCGCGCCGAAGCTCGTGGAGCTGCTGGGGCAGGCGGGCATCCCCGTGTTCTACGATGGCGCGGCATCCTATTATGACCTGCCTGAGGTGCGCTCGGTCAAGGAATTGCTGGCGGTCATCGACAATCCCATGCAGGATCTGCCCTTGCTCGCCACGCTGAAACTGGCACCGTTTTCCATGTCGGAGGCGGAATTGGCGCAGATCCGCATGCAAAAGACTGGCCGGGACGTGCCGTTCTATGAGGCTTTCGACGCGGCCTGTGAAGGGGAGGATGCCCTGGGCGAAAAGTGTCGCGGCATCCGCAAACAGCTGGCGGATTGGCGCTTCCAGGCGGAGACCATGCGCCTGTCGGACTTCGTGTGGCACATCATGCAGGACAGCGGCCTGTATGCCTGCGTCGGTGCGCTGCCGCAGGGGGAGCTGCGGCAGGCGAATCTGCGGATGCTGTATCAGCGCGCGCAGGCCTTCGAGCAGGATGGTGGCGAGACGCTGTCGGACTTCCTGCGCATGGCGGAACAGCAATCCGCCGGGGATGACAGGATGTCCGCCAAAATGCTGGGCGAAAACGAGAACTTGCTGCGTATCATGACCATGCATAAATCCAAAGGATTGGAGTTCCCCGTGGTGTTCTGCATGCAGATGAGCGGCGCCCTGCACAAGCCCTATCGCGGCGAATTGCTGATGCACACCGCGCTGGGACTGGCGATGCCCTATGTCAACCAGGAGCTGCGTATCAAGCGAAAGACCGTGATGGATGCGGCCTTCAAGGTGCAGCGTGAGCTGGATGAAAAGGCGGAACGCGCGCGCCTGCTCTATGTGGCGATGACGCGCGCCCGCGAGCGGCTGATCATGGTCGGCTGCTGCAAAAAGAAGACGCAGGAAGCGTGGTCTTTGGGGACGAACGATTACGCCGTATGGAACGCGCGCAGCATGACGGACTGGATTATGCTGGCGTTGGATAAGAATATCCACAAGTTATCCACAAGTTCTGCACAGGCTCAAACCCCATGGAATATCCGTCTTTGGAGCGATCTGCAGGGCGTGGCTGTGGATACTGCTGTGGATAAAGTGTGCACAGCGGATCAGCTCCTGTGCGATATGCAGATGCCGGCCAGTGAGGCCTTCGCCCATTGGGCGTGGCAGAAGGCGCCTTCCGCCACGCCGGTGAAGACCTCCGTCAGTGCCATCGCCAAGCGCCAGGCCACGAAGGATCCCATGCCGCTGACGGATCAGGAGGAAGAGCCGGAGACTAAGCGCGTGCAGGAGGAAATCGTCGCGCCGCTGCGCATGTCCGACCTGCCCAGCCGCCCGGCCTTCATGGAAGAGCACCACATCACCGGCGCTGAACGCGGCACGCTGACCCACCGCGCGCTGAGCCTGATCCCGCTGGAGCAGATGCGCCAGGCGGAAGACCTGGAAGGCTGCGTCCGCGAAGCGATGCAGCAGCTCGCCGACCGCGAGATCTTCACCTATCAGGAGCTGATGGTCATGGATCAGCATGGCATCGCAGGCTTCTTCCGGGGCGAACTGGGCCAGCGGATGCTCCGCAGCGGCAATGTCCGCCGTGAATGGGCGTTCAACCTGGTCATGGAGGGCTCTGGCACGCTGCTGCAGGGCGTGATCGACTGCGCCTTTGAGGAGGACGGCGAATGGGTGCTGGTGGACTACAAGACGGACCGCATCGCCGATGAAGACGCCTTCGTGGCGCGGTATCAGCTGCAGCTGGCATGGTATGCGCGCGCGCTGGAGACCATCACCGGCAAACGGGTGAAGGAGAAGTACCTGTACGCGATCGGGAAGGCGAAAGTCTACCCCATGGAAACGGATTGTTTCACGTGAAACAGATGTGAAATGCATACGCAAAAGTGGCGGCAAATGTCGTGAAACAACGAAAAATGGCATCGAAGTGGTTTTTCAATGTGAAAAAGACGTGATTTTCGCTGAAAAGATGGGTTTCAATGCGCAGAATCAGCCCATTTATTTGACAAACGGGGGAAAACGTGGCATAATACATATATGCGGGCCAATGCCGAACCGCCCCTATGTTTGCCATGCGGACGGCGTAATCCAACCCACAGCCATTCGGAGGGGATCCATCGATGAACAGGACGTTGAATGTCACGTATTATCATCACAGCGGGTTTTCCGTCGCCAGCGGCGATATCCTGCTCGTGTTTGATTACTGGCGCGGAAGGTCCAACCGCTTTCCTGAGGAACTGGGCGTCACGCCGGAGATGCTCACCCGCTATAATGAGGTGTATGTCTTCATCAGCCATGAGCATGAGGACCATTATGACGGCGTGGTCTACACCTGGGATCAGTATGCCCCGGTGACCTATATCATCGCGGATGATCTGCCGGAAAAGGCGCGCGGGATCCGCATGAAAAAGGGCGATGAAACGGTTTTCTCCGACCGGCTGAAGGTCAAGGCCTATGGCTCCACCGACAGCGGCGTGTCCTTCCTGGTCACGCTGGACGGGCTGAATTTCTTCCACGCGGGCGACCTGAACTTCTGGCACTGGCGCGAGGTATCCAATGCGCGGCAAATCCAGGAGGCGGATGAGGATTTCCGCGGCGAAGTGGCTGATCTGCAGGGCGTGGACATCGATGTGGCGTTCTTCCCGGTGGATCCGCGGCTCGGTCTGCTCTTCGATGCGGGCGTGAATTACTTCATCCTGACGGTGAAGCCGCGCCTGCTGCTGCCGATGCACTTCTGGGGCCGGTCGGACGTGATCGTCGAATTCGCCCGCCGTAGCCGCACGCGCGAGACCGAGATCGTCGCGCTGACCAATCCCGGTCAGGGGCTCCGCCTGGATGTGGAGGAGGACGGCTTCATGAACATCAGCATGCTGCAGGCCCCCGTGCTGCCTGAAAAGCCTGCTGGCGGCGCGGAAGAGGTCAGCCTCGCCGGATATGAGGGCGCAGACCCCTTCCACGAGACCGATCTGCCCGTGGAGAGCATCAATGCATAATTTGCAAGGATGCAGCTTGACATAATCCCTGTCCTATCGTATCATAATAGATGGCGGACAAGTCGAATTCGTCCGCAGAAAGAAGGATATTCAGATGATCCATAAGGATATGACCGTTGGCGAAGTGCTGCGCTCCTGCGCGGAAGATGCCCTCGAAGACGTGGTGCGCGTGTTCAACGATATGGGCATGCATTGCCTCTTCTGCCCCCATTCCACCGCTGAAACCATCGAGCAGGCCGCCATGGTCCACGGCAACGATGTGGATACCCTCGTCGCGCAGCTGAATGAGGTCTATCTGGAAAAGTAAGCCCGTAAGGAGCTCCAACCTGTGCATGCGCCGGTGGAGCTCTTTTCTGTAAAAACGGCGCAAAGCCTTGATTTGACCGGGTTTGCAGGGTTTTGGGCGGTGAAAAAAGCATACACACCGCGTGTGGATAACCCTGTGGACATTGTGGAAAAGTCAGTGTGGATATCCACCAGGAAACTGTGGATAATGTGGATAACTCTGTGGACAAGTGGGGAAAACCCTGTGCAGAACGTGGATAAGCATGTGGAGAATCCCCCTGAGGTGAGCAAATGGTTGTGCATAACGAAGGCCAGGCCCTGTGTGTGGCTGTGGAAATGGAACGGCGCGCCATCCGCGTGTATGAGCGTGCGCTGATGCTGGCGACGGAGCCGGCGGTCGTGGCGGGGATCCGGGAGATCCTCGGGGACGAAAGGGAACACCTGCGCCGATTCAGCAAGATGCGCGCGATGTATCCCGTCGCGGCGGAAGAGGAGAAGCTGCTCATCTCCGCCATGGCGGCGGAAGTGCTCTTCGCCGGCGGTGTGATGGAGATGAAGCGCGAGCAGGCGCTGACGACGCTGATCGGGCTGTACCGCTATGCGGCGGAAAGCGAGGCTGATGCGGTGGAGACCTACGGCCGATTCGCGGAAAGCTGCAGCGATGCGCGCGTGCATGATGCGTTCATGTCCATCGTGCATGAGGAAAGCCGTCACCTGACAGAGCTGACGGAAAAGTTCAAGAGACTGGAATAACGCGCGGGCAAAAGCAAAAATGGGTACAAAAAAGTGGCATTCCGCCACTTTTTTTGTTTACAGCACGCCCAGGCCTTCCAGCAGGATTTTCACGCCCAGACCCACCAGCACGATGCCGCCCACCAGCTCCGCCTTGTTCTTGTACTTCGTGCCGAAGAGGTTGCCCACCTTCAGGCCGATGGGGGAGAGGATGGCGGTCGTGGCGGCGATCAGCGGTGCCGCGATGAGGATGTTCGCATCGGAGAGCTTCAGCGTGACGCCCATGGCCAGCGCATCGATGGACGTCGCCACCGCCAGGGTCAGCATGGTCATGAAGGAGAAGGAATCATCCACCTTCTCCTCGTCATTCTCGAAGGCCTCGCGGATCATGTTGCCGCCGATGAGCACCAGCAGCGCCATGGCGATCCAGTGGCTGACAGAGGTGATCAGCGATGCGAAGAGGCTCGTCAGCACGAAGCCCAGCAGCGGCATGAGGCCCTGGAAACCGCCGAACCATCCGCCGACAGCCAGGCATTGCTTCGGCGTGACCTTCTTGACCGACAGGCCCTTGCAGATGGACACCGCGAAGGCATCCATGCTCATGCTGACGGCGATGAGCAGCAGTTCAACAAAATTCATGGGGGGATCCTCCTTCACAAAAGGGTATGCACAGAAAAACGAGACTTCGCCCGTTTTTTCCGCGCGGCGGATCTGATCCGCAGGGACAGAAAAACACGGGTAAGTCTCGTCATGTTTGCATCATTCGGATACAGGACGAAGCCAGGGGAAATTCCCCATTATGTTGACTTCGCCGCGCAGGGGAAACTGCGCTGACTACTCCCTTACTCAACGAAAAGTGTAGCATGGCACTTAATGGTTAGTCAATGCTAATCTGCGCTTTGTATCGTCCTTGTTTTTTCGTGTGACGAATGATGTCGGTCTGCGAAGAAAATGGATTTTATTGCAGGAAAAATCCTTCTTTTGGTGAATAACAATCATTAAGAGAAGTCCCTTTCCTAAAAATCCCATACATAGGAGGACGGTATATGGAATCGAGAATGATCATCAACGACCTGCGGAAATTGGGTATTGGGCGCCAATATCTGGGATATAACATCACGATCATGGCCGTGCGCATGGTGATGAACGATGAAAATCGCCTGCTGTGCATCAAACAGGGCGTTTTTGTGCCGCTTTCGAAGCAGCAGCAGTGCGACTGGCGGACGATCGAGCGTAATATACGAACGATCATTCATCGGGCGTGGTGCGTCAATCAGGAGTACCTCAGCGAGCTGGCAGGTTATCCGCTGCACCATGAGCCGACGGTGACGGAATTCGTGGAGATCCTCTCCGCGCACACGCTGCGGCAGTGACGGGGCGGTTTACAACGGGGGCGGAATGCGCTATAATCAAGGGCAGATGATGACTACAAGCCTTGATAAAGGAGGCGCTCCTATGCGCAAGCGCGGCCTGATCCTCTTCCTGATGATGATGATGGTGCTTTTCGTCTGTCCCGTCCGCGGGGGAGATGCATCGGCGGAAAGCGTGCTGGATGCTGTGTATGCCGTCCTGCTCCGCACGGATGCAGGCGATGTCCCCCTGGGGAGCGGTGTGCTCTATGGCGGACAGGATACGCTGCTGACGGCGGAAAGCTGCGTCCGGGAGGGTGCGCTGTACGTCACCGGTGCGGACGGCGACCATGCTGTGACGTCCTGGGAAAGCTGCGGGGCCGGTCTGGCGCTGATGAAGCTGGATCCTCCTGCACAGGCACAGCCGCTGCCGCTGGATCTGGAAAGCACATCGGTGATCCCTGCGGTCATCGGCATCAATGCTCAGGGGGAACGCGTCACTGCGCCCCTGTCGCAGCTGCGTTATGACCGCTATGGGATGTACGACGCGCTGCAGCTCCACAGCACGTCCGGCGTGATGCCGGGCGGCGTGCTGGTGAACGCCAACGGTCAGGTGATGGTGATGATCATCGACCGGCAGGCGGAAGGTGATGGCCTGTACACCGGTCTGGCGGCGGATGTGATGCAGTGTGTGCTCACCGGGGAGGCAGGAAAGGCACTGCCGCTGGAGATCAGCTGGACAGGCGGATTGATGACCGTTCAGTGGGCGGATGCGCCGCGCACGGATGGCGTGTATGTCCTGCGCATCATGGCGGAGGAGAACAGCTATTACCGCACGATCGAATTCCCCCATGATCAGACGCAGGCGGAGCTGATCGTTACGCCGGGGCATGCGTATTGCATCCAGGTGCAGTGGGCGGCGTCCAGCGCGGAGGTCAAGTCACTTCTGATGTCGGAGATGACGCGCTATGCCGTGCCGGACAGGCCCTTCACCGCGATGGACTTCAGCCAGGAATGTTATCTGGCCAGTGCGCCCGACAGCATGGACGAGATCTACATCCTGCAGGAGGCGGATTTCGTGTCCGTCGATACGCTCACGGCGGAAGGCATCAGCCCGTATATGCAGATCATCTGCACCTACGCGCAGACGGAGGAAACGCTGGAAGTCCCCATGACGGTCTCGCTGACCGCACCGGACGGGCAGCTCTATGATGAAACCATGGGCTTCTATTTTGAGCCGGAATACGCCGCGCAGGATGCCTTCACCGTGCCGCTGGGGAATCTGTTCGCCTCGTGCGCGAAGTTCTCCGGTCAGGGGACGCTCCCGGCTGGCGCATATGAGATCGCCTGGAGCATCGCCGGACAGTCCGCCGGGGCTTACGCCTTCACCGTGGCGGAAGCTGGTGCGGCCGGGCCGGAGGCAGGCGCGGTGCAGGGGATCCTCCTGTCCGAAAAGGACGGCGCGGTCACCGTGGATTGGTCGCATTGCGTCATCCCGGAGGGCAAAAAGGTGACGGTGTGCGTCTATTATGCAGGCAATGCGCATTTCATCTATCTTCAGCCGCTGGATGCGGCCACCGAGGCGACCTTCGTCCGCATTCCGGGGAAGGCCGGGATGGTTTGGGCGGTCTACTCCGATGGCGGGATCGACAACGCGGGGGAGATGCTTTCTTCCGTCGTGCTTTTGTCCGACGGGGCGCCGGCGCCCATCGACCTGTACGGGATGCGGAATCTGCGCTGCAGCGTCACCGTCACAGCGGATGCGCAGGCTGCGGAACGGGGTGAATACCTGCCGGTAATGCCCGTCACCCGCGCGGCGCTCATGGGCGGCGCGCATCTGATCTTCCAGACGGAGGACGCCTACACCGTGACGGAGGAATCCGACGGTCATGCGCTGGCCATCGTCCTGACGACGCCGGAGGGCATGTGCTTCCTGACCGATGGCGGATACACCTTCTCGCCGGAGATGGGCGCATCCGACCTGTGGGTGCTGGATATCACCGATATGGCGGAGGAATACGCCGCGTCGGTGGGCGAAATGGCCTGGCCGCAGGGCGAATACACCATCGGCTATTATATCGATGGGCAGATCGTGGCGGAATTCGCCTTCACCGTGGAGTGACGCGATGGATAAGCACTTGAACCGGCTCCCCAAACTGTTTTTCACCATGCTGTATATCAGCGCCTTCACCTTCGGCGGCGGATTCGTCATCGTGTCGCTGATGAAGCGCCGCCTGGTGGACGATCTGCACTGGTTGACCGAGGAGGAAATGCTGGATATGGCGGCACTGGCGCAGACTTCGCCGGGCGCCATCGCGGTGAACGCGGCCATCCTGGTGGGGCGACGGATCGCAGGTTTCCCCGGCATGCTGACGGCTGTGCTGGGCACGCTGATCCCGCCCGTGGGCATCATCGGCGGCATCAGCCTGATCTATGCCGAATTCGCCGAAAACACATGGGTGCGCGCGGCCCTGGCCGGCATGAGCTGTGGCGTGGCGGCGGTCATCGCCGATGTGGTCTGCGGCCTGGGCGGCAAGATCATCCGCACGCGGGATGCGTTCTCCATCGTGCTGATGGCGGCGGCCTTCGTGCTGACGATGGCCTTCCATATCAATGTGGTGCTGCTGATCCTGGGTGCGGCGGCGGTGGGCGTCGTGCGCCTGCTGCTGGCAAGGGGAGGTGCGGCGGATGCTGACTGATCTGTTTTTGACCTTCCTGCAGGTGGGGACGTTCTCCATCGGCGGCGGATACGCTGCCATGCCGCTGATCCAGGCGCTGACCGTGGATGCGCAGGCATGGCTGAGCGCGGCGGAATTCGCCGACCTGGTCACCATCGCAGAGATGACGCCCGGCCCCATCGCGGTGAACGCGGCGACCTTCGTGGGCATGCGCATGGCGGGATTCCCGGGCGCCCTGGCGGCGACGCTGGGCTGCGTGCTGCCCTCGCTGGTGATCGTGAACCTGCTGAGCTGGTGCTATGCCCGTTTCCGCGCCGCCAAGGGCATGCAGACCATCCTCGCGACGCTGCGTCCGGTGGTGGTGGCGCTCATCGCATCGGCGGCGGTGTCGCTCATCTGCGTGGCCTGCACATCCGCTTCAGGCGGATTCTCCATCGCCGGATGCGCGCTGATGATCGCCGCATTCGTCCTCCTGCGGCGCAGCAAATGCAGCCCCATCCTGGTGATGCTCCTGTGCGGCGCGTGTGGGGCGATCCTGTTCCACTGAGACGGATCGTCGTGGGCATCCACCGGCAGGGGAGGCGTTGTGGATAACTTTTTTTGCGGAAAAAGTTGCGTGTTCCCCTTGCAAACTTACGTTCGCCGTGATACGATGGGTATAGCCAAAGAGCAATGTACGGGTTCACCCCGTTTGTGAAAGGAAGGAACCAACCATGGCCGCGAAGAAGACCGCAAAGCCGGAAAAGACCACTGTCGTTTCCAATGCGCAGGAAGAGAAGCTCAAGGCGCTTGAGCATGCGCTGTCCGACCTGGATAAGCAGTTCGGCAAGGGTGCCGTGATGAAGCTGGGCGAGCGCGCCGAGCAGAATGTGCAGGTCATCCCCACTGGCTGCCTGACGCTGGATGCAGCCTTGGGTGTTGGCGGCATCCCCCGCGGCCGTATCGTGGAGATCTATGGCCCCGAATCCTCCGGTAAGACCACCGTGGCGCTGCATATCGTCGCCGAGGCGCAGAAGGCCGGCGGCATCGCGGCCTTCGTGGATGCGGAGCATGCGCTGGATCCCGTCTACGCCAAGAAGCTGGGCGTGAACATCGACGAACTGTATGTCTCCCAGCCCGACACGGGCGAGCAGGCGCTGGAGATCGTCGAGGCGCTGGTGCGTTCCGGCGCGCTGGACGTGATCGTCATCGACTCGGTGGCGGCGCTGGTGCCCAAGGCCGAGATCGACGGCGAAATGGGAGATTCCTTCGTCGGCCTGCAGGCCCGCCTGATGTCCCAGGCCCTGCGCAAGCTTGCCGGCATCATCAACAAGACCGGCTGCGTGGCGGTGTTCATCAACCAGCTGCGCGAAAAGGTCGGCGTGATGTACGGCAACCCCGAGACCACCCCCGGCGGCCGCGCGCTGAAGTTCTACTCCTCCGTGCGTCTGGATGTGCGC
This sequence comes from uncultured Faecalibacterium sp., assembly GCA_964542315.1. Classification (GTDB taxonomy): domain Bacteria; phylum Bacillota; class Clostridia; order Christensenellales; family Aristaeellaceae; genus UBA11524. Next base: position 70,912 of record CAZIUA010000002.1, read on the forward strand.
CGCGGTGAGCAGCTCAAGAACGGCTCTGAGGTCGTGGGCAACCACACCAAGGTCAAGGTCGTGAAGAACAAGGTCGCGCCGCCCTTCCGCGTGGCGGAATTCGACATCGTCTACGGCGAGGGCATCTCCAAGGAAGGCACCCTGCTGGACATGGCCGTGGAGCGCGACATCATCCACAAGAGCGGCGCATGGTTCTCCTACAAGGATCAGCGCATCGGCCAGGGCCGCGAGAATACGCGCCTGTTCCTGCGCGACAATCCCGAGATCACCAACGAGATCGATGCAATCATCCGTGCGGAGATCTTCTCCAGCGCCACTGCCCCCATCGCGCCGGAAGAGGATCCGGGCGAAATGCCGGAGGAAGAGGATGACCTCGCCCTCCTGGAGGAGGAGCTGGGCGAATAAGCCCCTCCGCGATACAGCATCAATAAAAATGGTGCGGATCCACCCTCATGCAGGGCAGATCCGCACTTTTTTCATTGGTTCGTCAGGGCTGGAGGGTCGGAACGGTGTCCGCAAGGGAGGCCTGCAGACTGTAAAAAACAAGCCAGTCGCGTCAGTTGCTCGCCGTCGGCAGACTGCAAATCGAAAATCAGCGACATGCGCGGCGATTTTCGGGCGATTTTGCTTGCTAAAATCGCTTCATTACACGGAGGAACGGCCGTCAGGGTTGCTTGTAGCTCTGACAGTGAGGGAGTGCAAAACTCAAAAAAGTGGCTTTCGCCACTTTTTTGACACCCAGCGGTGTCTGCAAGGGACGCCTGCAGCAGCTCGCACAGCCTCAGGCGAAGATCGGTCAGGGCGCTTTCCTCCCCAGAGCGCAATTGCGTTTGCAGCACCGCCAGCCCCTGCGCACCGACCTCCGTCAGCGACTGCAGGCCGCTGTCAGCCAGCGCCAAGGCCGCATCCGTGCCGCGTTGTTCCAGCTGGAGCAGCATGGACAGGGCGTGATCCAGATAGCAGGCGATGACGGCATCCGGCGCGTCCGTGAAGCGCCAGCGCAGGTCGAGGGCATCAAAATCCCCCTGAATGAGGAGGCTGGCCGTTCCGCCGTCGGTGAGGGTGACGACCAGCGTATCGCCCATCAGCACGACGGAATCCGCCGCGATACCGGCACACTGGATGAAGTCCAGCCCCTGATCGGGCAGGGAGCCCGCCTGCGCAGGGCGGACCGGCAGCAGCAACAGCATACAGCACAGCAGGCAGAGGACATGTTTCATGGCGGATGACCTTCCTTTCATGCCCATGATAGCATATCCGGACGGAAAATGCATCCCCGTGGCGGAAATTCATCGGCATAATGTGCGGCCGGAGCGCATATGCTGTGAATACAAACCACCCGAAGGAGGACAAGCCCATGCTTGATACCGTATCCCTGCTCCTGACCATCATCGGCGGCGTGAACTGGCTGCTGGTGGGGGTGTTCC
>CAZIUA010000003.1:0-69104 GCA_964542315.1 uncultured Faecalibacterium sp.
GCGGTTACTATCCTTGCAGTCGCCGCGACTCGCTGATACTGTGTGGAGTCTCTCTCTATTGTCAGGGGGAGCGGGTGGTGTGCGGTAGGTGTCGGGTTATTTGACGGTTACGGTGTTCAGCTTGTTTTTTGCGCAAAAGGGGTGTATACTGCAAAATGGTGAGGTCGGTATGGCGCTGGAACAACGACCGGAAACGAGGCACACACATGAAGGAACGCAAGGCCATTTTCTCTGCGGTGCTGGCGGCGGCGTTGTATGCGCTGAGCGCACCGGTGTCCAAGCTGCTGCTGCAAAGGGTCGGGCCATCCATGATGGCGGCGCTGCTGTATCTGGGCGCAGGGCTGGGGATGCTGGCGATGGGCGTCATCCGCCGCAGGGAAGGGGAGAAGATCGTCCGGACGGAGGGTCTGGGCGGCGCCCACCTGAAATACACCGTCGGGATGGTGGCGCTGGATATTGCCGCGCCCATCCTGCTGATGCTGGGGCTGCGCGGAACGACCTCCGCCAATGCATCCCTGCTGAACAATTTCGAGATCGTCGCCACGTCGCTGATCGCCCTTTGCGTCTTCAAGGAGAAGATTGGCAGGCGACTGTGGGCGGCCATCGGGCTGATCGTGCTGTCCAGCGCGCTGCTGGCGGTGGAGGATGCCTCCAGCCTGGATTTCTCCCTGGGCTCGGTGTTCGTGCTGCTGGCGAGTTGCTGCTGGGGGCTGGAAAACAACTGCACGCGTATGCTCTCCCAGTCCGATCCGCAGGGCATCGTGGTGGTGAAGGGGCTCGGCTCGGGGCTGGGGGCGCTGATCGTCGCGCTGCTCTCGGGCGAATCTTTCCCCGGCTGGCAGGTCATCCCGGCGGCGCTCCTGCTGGGCTTTGTGGCCTATGGGCTGAGCATCTTCTTCTATGTGTATGCCCAGCGCGATCTGGGCGCGGCGCGGACGAGCGCCTATTACGCCATTGCACCCTTCATCGGGGTGCTGCTGTCGCTGGTGATCTTCCGCGAGTGGCCGGGGATGCTCTTTTATGCCGCCCTGGCCGGGATGATCATCGCGACGCTGCTGGTAACGAAGGAACGATCTGAGGAGGAAAGCACATGAATCGACTGCCCCGGCAGAACCGTCAGCGCATCCAGGCCTGGCGCGAGGCACTGAAGGAGCACCTGTATACCCCCATCGCCACGGTGGACTTTGCTGGCTTCACCACCTTTGAACGGCTCACCCCGGAGGAAGCATCCGCCCGGACGATGCAGCCCTTCCCCGCGGGGACGAAATGGGGCGCGTGCTGGGCGTATGCGTGGTTCAAGGCGGACGTCACCCTGCCGCAGGGCTGCGAGGGGCGGCGTGTCATCCTCCTGCCCGGCATGGGCGGCGAGCAGCTGATCTACGTGGATGGCGCGGCAGCCGGCTCCAACGACAAGGGGAGGAACTACGTCACCCTGTGCCGTGAGGGTGTCCCGGGGGACAAGGTGTCCGTGCTGATCGAGAGCTATGCCGGGCATGGCGCACGGCTGGAGAACATGGCGCCCTGTCCGCCGGAAAAGGCGGCGATCCCGCCCGTGCCGCAGACGCAGTGCGCGGTGAAGCCCAGCGTCCTGGCGCTGTGGAACGAGGACGCCTATCAGCTCCATCTGGATGTGGAGGTGCTCTGCGACCTGCTCTCTCAGCTGGACGGGAAGTCCCTGCGGTATCAGCGGGTGGCGAAGGCCCTGATGGACTTCACCTACACGGCGGATCTTGAGGCGCCCATCGAGGCGCGGCAGGCGTCCTTCCGCCGGGCGCGTGAGGTGCTCCGGCCTGCGCTGGACTGCCGCAATGGCTCCACCGCGCCGACCATGTGGCTGCTGGGACAGAGCCATATCGACCTGGCCTGGCTTTGGCCGGAGGAGGAGACCTGGCACAAGGTCGCGCGCACCTACGCCAATCAGCTGGCGCTGATGGACGAATACCCGGAGTACCGCTTCCTCCTGTGTGAGCCGCGCCTGCTGGATATGCTGCGAGCGCAGCATCCGGCTCTGTGGCAGCGCGTGGAAGAAGCCTTCCGCCGGGGACAGATCGACGCGGACGGCGCATTCTATGTGGAATGCGATACCAACCTGCCTTCGGGCGAGAGCCTCATCCGGCAGATCGTGCGCGGAAAACGCTGGTTCCGCGAGCATTTCGGCGTGGACAGTCAGGTGGCCTGGCAGCCGGATACCTTCGGCTTTTCTGGTGCGCTGCCGCAGATCCTGCGCAAGCTGGGCGTACCGTATTTCGCCACGCAGAAGCTCCTGCGCGCCGACCCGGAATGCGAACGCTTCCCCTATCAGAATTTCGTCTGGGAGGGCATCGACGGCTCCACCGTGGAGGCGCTGTCCTTCTTCAAGAACAATGCGCAGGTCACGCCGGGGCAGTTCATGCAGCGGTGGAATGACAACCGCGTGCAGCAGGAGAACATCGACACGCTGCTCTACCCCTTTGGGTTTGGGGATGGCGGCGGCGGTGCGACGCGCGACATGCTGGAAAACATTCGCCGCATGACCGACCTGGAGGGGCTGCCGCGGGCGCATTACGGGGGACTGCGGGCATTCTTTGAGGAAACGTCCCGCCAGGCCGAAGGCAACCGCTGGGTGGGCGAACTCTATCTGTCCTGGCATCGCGGAACGTACACCACGCAGGTCAGGACCAAGCAGCTCATGACCGTGCTGGAACGCAAGCTCCATGATGCCGAGGCGCTTTTGGCGGTGCTGCCGGCTGCGGCGCGCGCCGAGCACATGCCCGTCATCGACAAAGCCTGGGATGTGCTGATGTTCCACCAGTTCCACGATGTGGCGGGCGGTGTGGGCATCCGCCGCGTGCATGAAGAAGCAGAGCATGCCCTTCTGGCGCAGGTGCAGGCGGTGGAGGCGCTGCTGACGACGCTGCCCCGTGCGGAAAAAATGCCCGACGCGTGCGAAAAGGCCGCCGTCACCCAAACGGCGGAGGGCTTCCTGCTGGAGAACAGCATCCTCCGCGTGACGGCGGATCATCAGGGTGCGGTCACGTCCATCCTGGACAAGCGCAATGGCCTTCCGCTGATGGAAAACGGCCAGAAGATGAACGATTGGCGGCTGTATGAGAACATCGAACCGGTCTATGACGGCTGGGAGATGAGCCGCGACTGGCCCAAGCGCCGCCTGGACGGGGCCTTCCGCGTGGAATGCGAGCTCCTTGCGGCGGAGGATGCGCCGGGCGTGCAGGTGGTCTGTCATTTCGGCAGCAGCAGCGCGCAGGTGATCATTCGCCTGGAGAACGACCGCATCACATTTGCGTGCCATGTGGACTGGCAGGAGCGCCGCAAGCTGCTGAAGGTGCATTTCGCATCGAATGTGCTCTGTGAGGACGCGCTGCACGAGATCCAGTTCGGCCATGTGCGCCGCCCCTGCCATGCGTCCCATGCCTACGCGGCGGATCGCTATGAGAGCTGCTCCAACCGCTGGACGGCGCTGTGCGAGGAGAACCGCGGCTTCGCCATTCTGGCGGACGGCATCCGCGGCGTGTCCACCGACCGGGGCGAGATCGCCCTGTCCCTGCTGCGCGCGCCCCTTGTGCCGGATGACACCGCTGACCGGGGCGGGCAGACCTTCCGCTATGCCATCATGCCCTTCGCGGCGTCCTTCCGCGACAGCGGCGTGGTGAAAGCGGGGTATGCCTTTGCGGCGGATGGCTGCGAAATGGCAGGCTTCGCGGTGGAAGGCGATGCGGTCATCCTGGAGACCATCAAGCCTGCGGACGATGGCAGCGGGGATATCATCCTCCGCCTGTATGAGAGCCTGCGCACCCATGCGCAGGCGACGCTGCACCTGCCTTTTGTGGCGAAGGTGTATGGATCCGCGATGGACGAGCGCGAAACGGACGGGCTGCTGGGCGAGGGGAGCACCATCCGCCTGCATTTGAAGCCCTTTGAGATCCGGACGCTGCGGGTCAGAAGGTGATTTGCATCATCTGGTCAGATTCCTTCCGTGAAACGAATGATTAATTCTGAAATGAAAAAAATATTCGGAATTTTGCCGAAAAACCTTGCAAATGGCGGCCATAAGCGTTATACTATTCAGCGGTTCACCGAATGATGGCGGCGCATGGCGTCCGACACAGAGAAATGGAGAGGGCAATTCATGGAGAATTTGAAGCTTCTTTACACCGGCAAGACCAAGAATGTCTACGCGCTGGAAAATGGCAACTGCCTGCTGAAGTTCAAGGATGACTGCACCGGCAAGGACGGCGTGTTCGATCCCGGCGAGAACAGCGTCGGCCTGACCATCGAGGGCGTGGGCGATGTGAACCTGCGCATGTCCATCTACTTCTTTGAGAAGATCAACGCTGCCGGCATCCGCACCCATTATGTGTCCGCCAACCTGGAGGATACCACCATGGAGGTCAAGGCCGCGAAGGTGTTCGGCAAGGGCCTGGAGGTCATCTGCCGCTATAAGGCGGTGGGCTCCTTCTATCGCCGCTATTCCGATTATTGCACCCTGGGCCAGGATCTGCCTGCCTATGTGGAAACGACCTTCAAGAACGACGAGAAGGGCGATCCGCTCGTCACCAAGGACGGCCTGGTGGATCTGGGTGTGATGACCGCTGCCCAGTATGACGACCTGAAGGCCATGACCCAGGCCATCACCAAGATCGTGGCGGATGACCTGAAGGAGAAGGGCCTGGATCTGTACGACATCAAGTTCGAGTTCGGCTATGACGAGAACGGCAATGTCATGCTCATCGACGAGATCGCCTCCGGCAATATGCGCGTCTACAAGGACGGCGAATATGTCGATCCCATGACGCTGAACAAGCTCTTCTTCGCCTGATCGGGACAAAAAACAAGCGCTGCTGACTGAGTACATGCCGGTCAGCGGCGCTTTTTGATATGCGTTTTTATCGGCGGATGAAACCGGATGGTGTCAGTTTGTGAGGGTGTAGTCCGTCAGACGCCACTGATGCACCTGGAGCACCTCACTGCCCACCAGTTCCTCCCGGAAGGTGCTGTTGATGATCTCCGTGCGGTTCTTGTTCAGGGAGATGAAGTAGACGCGGACGGGTTCGCCGCGGAGGTAATAGGGGTTGGAGTCCACGACGATGTAGCGCCCCTTCTCCGGGATAGTGGCGACCACCAGCAGCGCGTGATAATTGCCGCTGGGCTTGCGGATGTAGAGGTACACGGGGGAATAGCGTTCATCGGTCAGGTAATTCTCCATCATGGTGTTGAAAATCTGCGACCGGCGCTCGACACGCTCCACCCCGATGGCCTCGGAGATCATGTCATACGGCTCGTCCAGGTTGCGCTCGCCCGTCAGCGCGGACATCGCCCCGGGCGTCATATCGACACCGATGCAGCTCAGCGCCATGGAGTACACCGCACGCGTACACATATTGCCCGCATGGAAGCCATACTCGTATCCATAGCGGCTCTTCACCGTCAGGTCGAGCATGGAGCCCTCTTCGCCGCCGAGCCAGTAGTCCGTCCGGAAGGAGGGATCGCGCCCGTTGACCTGCGAAATATAGCGGATGTATCCAGCCTGCACATCGGCCACGCCGTCTTCCGGCGGAAGGAGGAGGAATTGCTCCGCCTCTTCCACCGATGTGGCGGTGCGCAGCGTCAGCGCATCTTCCGCGCCGGCGAAGGATGCCGGCAGCAGCAAGAGCAGCAGCAAGGCGAGCATACGGCGCATGGGCATCCTCCTTTCGGTGTGAGTTTCCCCTCTATTATACAGGAGAAATGGCTTCAGGGCAAGATGGGTGGAAAAAATTTCTGCAAAAAGGGGATCCGGCTGAAGCGGTCTGCAAAAACCGATTTCCGCATCCGCCCAAGGGCTTGACGGCGAATGCAAAAACCGCTATAATCAGCCGTAGGGAGGATGAACGGGATGACAGCATGCATTGAGCAGTTCCGGATGCCGCGCTATCGGGAGATCCCCGATGTGGGGCTGTATCTGGATCAAACGGTGAAGTACATCAACCGGTATCTGGCGCCCCTGGGGTGCATGGAGATCACCACGTCGATGGTGTCCAACTATGTCAAGAAGGGCTATATCGCCAATCCGGTGCACAAGCAGTACAACGCGGAGCAGATCGCGCATCTGTTCTTCATCAGCGTGGCGAAATCTGTTCTGGCGATGGACAATATCGCCCGGATGATCGACCGCCAGCGCCAGTATTATCCGGCGGAACGCGCGTATGACTACTTCTGCGACGAGCTGGAGAATCTGCTCCAGTGTACCTTCGGGCTGAAGGACAAGCCGGAGGAGACCGGATCTCCGGACGAGCAGTCCGAAACGAAGACCATGCTGCGATCCATCATCATCGCGGTGACGCATGTGATCTACCTCTCTAACCGCTTTGAATTGATGAAGGCGCGCGAGGAGAGCGAACAGGCTGCTGAGAACGCGGAAAAGCAGGAACCCTGATGGACTTGCTGCGGTCTCGTCGTGGCGTTTCGCGAACGAAGGCTCCTGAAAAAATCATGGATGGGATATCTGTGCCGCAGCAAACAAGGCTGCGGCTTTTTTATGCGGCGGTTTGTTAAGCACGTGTTAGGTTACATATAAAAAGAATGATAGGCATCTATGAGAAATAAGCATCCGAAATAACGACAAAATCCGAATAATAGGCAAGGGAAGGCGGAAGAAAAGCCGTTTTCCCTTTGCTTTTTTTAGTAAAAACAGCCCAAATGAACCAAAAAGCCTTGCACAAAGGGGCAATGTGATGTATAATAAAGAAAAAGTCACAATTCAAGCTAACAAGAAGTTAACGAGAGGGTGGGCGCAGTTTATGGATCGAAGCAACCTGACGCGCGGCCTGGCGGCGTTGGCCGTGGCTGCAGGGGTATGCATAGGCAGCGGCCTGGCGGAGGACGCGTACATCGACAAGGTGGAGGCTGAGACCGGCACGCTGCTGGGACAGGCGCAGGTCGCCGCGACGGGCGTATCCGTCAGCAAGCTGGAGCATGACGGCGATGGCGTCGAGGTCACGCTGACCGTGCCGGAAGCAGGGCATTACGACATCATCGTGCATCAGGCCAGCATCGGCGGCACGGAAAAGATCAACTTCGTCTCCGCCAACGGGCAACGCGTGGGGGAGGTCACATCCCCTGGTTCCAAATGGAATGACGGCGTGGTCGAATACGTCTGGCTGGAGCAGGGCGAGAACAAGGTGTCCGTCACCAAGTCCTGGGGATGGATCACCATTGATTACATCGCTGTGAAAAAGAGCGCGCCCTTCCCGGCGGACGTCTACGATGTGGCGCCGACCCTCATCAACCCCAATGCCACCGTGGAGGCCAGGCGCCTGATGACCTTCCTCTGCGACAATTACGGCAAGAAGATCATCTCCGGCCAGCAGTGCCAGGAAGGCCCCTTCGGCATGAGCGTTGCCGGTGTGTGGCGCGGCCTGGGCGGCAGCGATTATCCCGCCGTCGTGGGCATGGACGTCATCTCCTATGCGCCGGCGCGCGTGGCCAAGGGCGATACGAGCAAGGTGACTGAATACGCCATCGAATATTGGGAGAAGGGCGGCATCGTTACCCTCTGCTGGCACTGGTGCCCGGATGGCAAATATGACAACGGCAAGAACAACTGGGGCACCTTCTACACCGAATATACCAATTTCGACCTGGCCAAGGCCATGAGCGGTGAGGACGCATACGGCTATGAGCATCTGCTGGCGGACATCGACGCCATCGCCGCGGAGCTCAAGAAACTCCAGGATGCGGGCGTGCCGGTGCTCTGGCGTCCCCTGCATGAGGCCAGCGGCGGCTGGTTCTGGTGGGGGGCATCCGGCCCGGAACCCTATCTGGAATTGTACAAGCTCCTCTATGACCGGCTGACCAATGTCCACGGGCTGAACAACCTCATCTGGGTGTGGAATGGTCAGGATGCGGCATGGTATCCAGGTGACGAATATGTGGATATCATCGGCGAGGACATCTATCCCGGCGAAAAGGTGTATACCTCGCAGGCGGCGCGCTTCCTCAAGGCGCTGAGCTACACCGATACGCGCAAGATCATCACCCTGTCGGAGAATGGCTGCATCCCCGATCCGGATCAGTGCCTGCGTGATGAGGCGGTGTGGAGCTGGTGGTGCACCTGGGAGGGCGAATTCGTCCTCAAGAGCGCCAGCTTCAACGATTACTCCGAGCGATACACCGAAAAGAGCATGCTCAACAAGGCCTACAAGCATGACAGCGTCATCACCCGCAAGACGCTGCCCGACCTCAAGAACTACCCGCTGCGGGATGAGTAAGATTCGATGATTGGATGGTGAACACAGTGAAAAGGACAATCAGCCTGGTGGGTCTGCTTCTGGCCCTGCTTCTGGCCTGTACGGCGCTGGCGGACGCCAATGGTGCAACGGCACTGACGGCTGCCGATTACCAGAACATCGTCAGCACCTACTCCATCAATGCCGACATTCCCAGCTATGCGGACTATCTTGAGGCGCATGAGGAAGCGCAGCGCCCCGATGCCGCCGTGACGATCGATGCGGACACCTTCGTCCGCTATGAGGACGCAGGCGAGGCGGTCGAGCCGTCCATCCTGGCGGACTATGACGGCGAAAAGGGCAATGCCGTGCTGACCGGTGAGGAATCCCTCATCGAGTGGGTCGTTACCGTGCCGGAAAGCGGCCTGTATGACCTGAACGTGCGCTATTACCCCTATGAGGGAAAGAACGGCGCCATCCAGCGCGCCTTCTTCATCGACGGCGCCCTGCCCTATGATGAGCTGGCGCTGGTGGAATTCAACCGCGTGTGGCAGAATGGCGACTTCGCTGAATATGTGGATGAAAACGGCGTGACCCTGCGCCAGTGGAACAAGGATAACCAGGGCAACGACCTGAAGCCCTCCGCCAAGGAAGCCCCCGAATGGCAGAGCAAGGGCCTCTACGATTCCAATGGCTACATCACCGAGCAGCTCAGCGTCTACCTGACGGAAGGCGAGCACACCCTGACCCTGCTGGCCATGCGCGAGCCGATGCTCATCCGCTCCATCACGCTGGAAAACGCCGAGCAGATCGCGTCCTATGCGGATGTGAAGGCGGCAGGCGATGCGGCCGGGCAGAAGGACACCTCCGGCGTGTCCGTCCGCTTTGAGGCGGAAAACGCGGTCAAGACCTCCTCTCAGATGCTCTATCCCGTGCAGGATCAGTCCTCCGCGGCGGTGTATCCGGCGTCCACCCGCTATCTGCTGAACAATGCCATCGGCGGCAACGGCTGGAAGAACGCCGGGCAGTGGATCGAGTGGCACTTCGAGGTGCCGGAGGATGGTTATTACGCTATCTCCCTGTATGACAAGCAGAACTTTGTGCGCGGTATCAACTGCTACCGCAAGATCTATGTGGATGGCGCGGTGCCTTTTGCGGAATTCAACGCCTATGGCTTCGGCTATGACGCCAAGTGGCGCATGGAGACCCTGAAAGACGCAAGCGGCGAACCCTACCGCGTGTACCTGACCAAGGGCGAGCACACCCTGCGCATGGAGGTCGTCCTGGGCGACATGGCGCAGATCATCGCCGAGGTGCAGAACTGCGTCCAGCAGCTCAACGACATCTACCGTCAGGTGATCTACATCACCGGCGTTGCCCCTGACCAGTATCGCGATTACCAGATCGAGAGCTCCCTGCCCGGGCTGGAGGATGCACTCATCCAGGTGCAGGAGGACCTGCGCGTGGCCATGGCGGCGCTGGAGGTCACGGCGGGCTCCAACTCCGACAAGATGACCGTCCTGCGCACGATGGATGACCAGCTGACCGAGCTGATCAAGGATCAGGAGCGCTTCACCGAGGTGCTGTCCTCCTACAAGACCAATGTGCGCGCCTGCGGCAACTGGATCACCCAGGTGCTGGGCATGCCCCTGCAGGTGGACCGCCTTTACATCCACTCGGCGGATGTGTCCCCCAAGGCGGAGGGCGAGAACTGGCTCAATGGGCTCATCCATGAGGCCAAGCGCATGTACTATTCCTTCATCATCGACTACAACCAGGTCGGCAACGTGGCTGACGAGGATGGCGAAAACGTGGTGCTGACGCTGTGGATCGGCACCGGCCGCGACCAGGCTAATGTCATCAAGGCGCTGATCGATGAGAAGTTCACGCCGGAGACGGGCATCTCCGTCAACGTGCAGCTGGTGGACATGAACACCCTTCTGCGCGCGACCCTGTCCGGCGAAGGCCCTGACGTGGCCATCCAGGTGGCGAATACCAACGGCATCGCCGGCGGCGTGCTCAATACCGGCAACGATACGCCGGTGAACTACGGCCTGCGTGAGGCGGTGCTGGATCTGGCACAGTTCGACGATTTCGAGACGGTGGCCGACCGCTTCGCCCCGGCCTCCCTGGTGCCTTTCTCCTTCAACGGCGCGACCTACGCCCTGCCGGACACCATGACCTTCCCCATGATGTTCTACCGCAAGGACATCCTGGCTGAGATCGGTCTGGAAGTCCCCGCCACCTGGGATGAGGTCAAGGTCGCCATGACCATCCTGGCCAAGAACCAGATGGAGTTCGGCATGCTGCCCTCCGAGCAGATCTTCGCCATGCTGCTGTTCCAGAACGGCGGCGAGTATTACACCGAGGGCGGTATGGCTTCCGCGCTGGATGACGATATCGCCATCAACGTGTTCAAGCGCTACTGCGAATACTACACAGACTACAAGCTGGACAAGGCCACCAGCGTGGAGGAACGCTTCCGCACGGGTGAATGTCCCATCATCATCTCCGACTACACCACCTACAACAACCTGCAGGTGTCCGCACCGGATATCAAGGGCCTGTGGGATTTCACCATCGTCCCCGGCACGGTGCAGGCGGATGGCAGCATCAACCACGCCACCGGTGCATCCGGCCTGGCGGATATCATCATGAGCGCCACGGAGCACCCCGCGGAGAGCTGGGAGTTCCTCAAGTGGTGGACCTCTGCTGAGATCCAGACCCTCTACGGCCGTGAGATGGAATCCCTCATGGGCGCCTCCGCCCGTGTGGCCACCGCCAACAAGGAAGCCTTGGCGAACCTCTCCTGGCCGATGAAGGACTACAAGGCCCTCGTCGCCCAGATGGAGCAGGTCAAGGGCATCCCCCAGGTGCCGGGCGGCTATTACACCTGGCGCAATGTCAACAATGCCTTCTACACCATCACCAACAATACGGCCACCAACAATACCACCCCGCGTGAAGCGCTGATGGACAAGGTCTTCTACATCAACGCCGAGATCAACTACAAGCGGGCGGAGTTCGGGCTCCCGCTCGCCGCCGATGTGAAGGAGGAGCAGCAATGACGGCAATGAATCGCCCCGTGCAAAAGCGCACGCCCCTGCTCAAACAGGTGCAGCGCTCCTATGCGTCCTACCTGATGATAGCGCCCTATTTCATCCTGTTCTTCCTCTTCACCGTCCTGCCGGTGGTGATGGCCATCGTGGTCTCCTTCACCGACTGGAACATGCTTCAAATGCCGAATTTCGTCGGCTGGAACAACTATGTCAAGCTCATCCTGGATGACGATATCTTTATGATCTCCCTGAAGAACACGCTGATCTTCGCCGTCGTCACGGGCCCGGTGAGCTACATGCTCTGTCTGCTCTTTGCGTGGATCATCAACGAATTCAACCGCGGCCTGCGTACCGTGCTGACGCTGATCTTCTACGCGCCGTCCATCTGCGGCAACGCCTACATGGTCTGGAACCTCATCCTCACCGGCGACCGCTACGGCTACCTCAACGGCATCCTGCTCAAGCTGGACATCATCAACGAGCCGATCCTGTGGATGCAGACGGAACAGTATGTGCTGCCGGTGCTGATCATCGTGCAGCTGTGGCTGAGCCTTGGTACGGGCTTCCTGTCCTTCATCGCCGGTTTGCAGACGGTGGACAAGAATATGTATGAGGCCGCGGCCATCGACGGCATCAAGAACCGCTGGCAGGAGCTGTGGTATGTGACCCTGCCCGCGATGAAGCCCCAGCTGCTCTTCGGCGCGGTGATGCAGATCACCCAGTCCTTCGCTGTGGCGGATATCTCCATCAACCTGGCGGGCAACCCCTCGGTCAACTACGCCGGCGCGACCATCGTCACCCACCTGCTGGACTATGGCTCCACCAGGCTGGACATGGGCTATGCGTCCGCCATCGCCACCATCCTCTTCCTGCTGATGGTCGGCACGAATAAGCTGGTACAGAAACTGCTGGGAAGGGTGGGTGAGTAAGCCATGAGTGAAATGCTGAAGGGTCAGGTCCGCGTCAAGGATCTTCCGCCCAAGCTGCAGAAGAAGCTCCGCCGGCAGAAGATCGTCCCCTCCCTCAAGTCCAAGAAGCTCAACCGCTCCGTGGCGGGCAACACGCTTCTGTTCACCCTGATGGGCATCTGCGCCGTGTTCATGGTGCTGCCCCTGGTGATGATCGTCAACAATGCCCTCAAGCCCCTGGACGAATTGTATCAGTATCCCCCGAAGATCTGGGTGCGCAATCCTCACCTGGAGAACTTCTCCGACCTGTTCAATCTGATGAATGACTCCTGGGTGCCGTTCTCCCGATATATGATGAACACCGTCATCATCACCGGCCTGGGCATGGTGGGTCACGTCGTGGTGGCGTCCCTGGCGGCGTATCCGCTGGCGAAGCACCACTTCCCCGGCAAGAACATCCTGTTCAGCATGGTCGTCCTGTCGATGATGTTCTCCTGGACGGTCACGCAGATCCCCCAGTATGCCATCATCTCCTGGCTGGGCATCAACAATACCTACTGGGCGCTGGTGCTGCCGGCCTTCGCATTCGGCATGGGCCTGTATCTGATGAAGCAGTTCATGGAGCCCCTGCCGGATTCGCTGATGGAATCCGCACGCATCCAGGGTGCGAACGAGTGGCAGATCTTCTGGAAGATCGTCATGCCCAATGTCAAGCCCGCGTGGCTGACGCTGGCCATCTTCCAGTTCCAGCAGATGTGGGGCAACACCGGCTCCCTCTTCCTGCGTGATGAGCAATTGAAGCCCATGCAGTTCGCCCTGCAGCAGATCACGGCAGGCGGCGTGTCCCGCGCGGGCGCGGCGGCAGCGGTGACCTTCATCATCGCGGCGGTGCCGATCGCGTTCTTCCTGCTGTGCCAGTCGTCCATTCTTGAGACCATGACCACATCCGGTATGAAGGACTAAGGAGGGAGCGATATGAACAATATGAAGAGATCACTCCCGGCCCTGCTGCTGGCTGTGATGCTCCTGTGCAGCATGCTGCCCGCTTATGCGGAGGAGCTGCCCTACGACACCTACAACTACGACTACTGGAACGACATCTTCCGCACGCCCGCGGCCTATGTGCCGGAGGGCAGCGTCCTGGGGACGAAGCTGACCTGGCAGGGTCAGCCCCTGGGGGCGTTCGTCGAGCCGCAGGATCTCTGCGTCGCGCCGGACGGCACCATCTATCTGGCGGACACCAACAACCACCGCATCGTCGTGCTGGATGCCAGCATGACCACGGTGCTCAATGTCATCAAGGACTTTGACAACGCCGGCAGCGCGGATGAATTCAACAAGCCCACGGGCGTGGCCGTCACCGAGAACGGCGATGTGTACATTGCCGACTCCCAGAACCACCGCGTCGTCATCCTGCATGCGGACGGTACGCTCAAGGCGATCATCGAGATCCCGGCGGCGGCCGCCAGCCAGAAGCTCGGCACGTCCACCTACACCGTCGGCACCTACATCGAGGGGCTGGACGGCATGGGTGAGTCCGTCGCGGATGAAAACGGCGACACCTACGTCGTGGTGAACCTCACGGCGGAAGGCGCGCAGTCCGTCACCGATGCGGACGGCATGACCTACACCCTCGCGGCGGAGAACGAGTGGCTCAAGCCCTTCCAGACCAGCTTCACCGCGGAAAACGGCGCGACCCTCACCCTCGCGGAGGACGCATCCAGCGTCACCTACACCGACGCGGATGGCAATGCGACCGTCATCGCGAATTACGACCCCATCCCGAACAAGGACATCTTCACCTACATCGGCCGCCTGGTCAAGAAGCTCCAGGGCAGCAGCGTCAGCATGAGCAAGGTGTCCACGCTGAACGCCAAGGGCGTGTGGATCGACGACGACGGCGACCTGTACATCTGCGGCGCGAAGTCCATCACCCAGCTCAGCCCAGAGGGCAAGCTCATCCGCACCTACGCCAGCTACAAGCAGGCGGACGGCACGCAGGTCAGCCTGACGACCATCAGCGAGTTCTGCGTGCAGGATGGCAATCTGTACATCCGCGACGATGCGAACCGCATCATCGTTCTGAACGAGGACGGCAAGCTGGTGGAGATCTGCCGCAGCAATGTCATCCGCACGGCGGATGCGGCGGTGGACGCCAGTGCCGGCCAGGCGCAGGAGCAGTTCAGCGCTGTGGCCATCGACCTGGTGGGCGATTATCTGCTCTCCGGCCTGGGCGACACTGTGATCGTCATGCGCAAGGACGGTACCTTCGTCCGGACCATCGAGAACAATGCGGTGCTCCGCCTGAATGCGGACGGCGAGATCGTCGAGACCATCACCGAAGTCCAGAACGGCAAGACCACCGAGCGCTTCAACGGCGTCAGCGGTGTGGCGATGCTGGATGGCAAGCTCTGCGTGCAGGAGGCGGACAACCGCATCCTGGTCATCGAGGGCGGCAAGGCCGTTCAGATGGCGCAGAACAACGCCGTCATGGTCACCGACGGCCAGAATAACCTGATCCGCACCATCACCGGCTATGAGCAGGAGGGCGAATTCCATCCCTTCGCCACGGTGGATGGCGTGAAGGGTGTGGCCCTGGGCTATGTCTGTGACAGCACGAAGCCCGCGGCCCAGCGCGTCCAGCGCCAGATCTCCATCGCGGACAGCCTGGATCAGCTCATCACTCTCAACACGGCGGATGAGGTCATCCGCATCAGCGTCAACCCCGACAGCGAGGTGCTGGAGGACGGCTACGTCTTCACCCCGCTGAAGGTGAGCGTCGATTACGCCGGACGCGTGTACTGCGTGGCGCAGAACATGTTCGAGGGCATCATGGTCTTTGAGACCAATGGTGAATTCACCGGTTTCTTTGGCACGATCCCTGTGAACCTCACCGCGTGGGAGAAGTTCTGGCGCAAGCTCGCCACGAAGGAGGAGCGCTCCCAGCAGCAGCTCTTCATCCCCACCGAATTCACCGGCATCGACATCGACGAGGAAGGCTTCGTCTATGCGTCCAATGTGGACAGCACCGGCACGCAGGCCGTCCGCCGCCTGAACCCCAAGGGCGAGGACGTCATCCGCCTGGGCTGGAGCGAGAACCTCGGCGGCGACCTGTGGATCGAAGGCACCAGCCAGTATGCCGGCGCGAGCAAGATGATCGACGTCGTCTACCGCGAGAAGGGCATGTACAGCCTGCTGGACTCCAAGCGCGGACGCATCTTCACCTATGACCACGAGGGCAATCTGCTCTACATCTTCGGCAGCATCGGCAGCCAGGCTGGCACCATGACCGCGCCCGTCGCCATTGAATTCGCGGGCGACCGCATCCTGGCGCTGGACGCCAAGCAGGCCAGCATCATCATCTATCAGGAGACGGAATACGGTCGCCTGATCAACGAGGCCGTGGGCCTGCGCTATGACGGCGATGAATCCCAGGCCGTGGCGCTGTGGGAGCAGGTGCTCCGCATGGATGAGAACAACGAGCTGGCCAATATCGGCATCGGCAAGGCGTATCTCTCTGCCGGTGACAATGAGAAGGCCATGGAATACCTGAAGCGCGGCATGAGCCAGGATTACTACTCCGTGGCGTTCAAGCGCTACCGCAACGAGGTGCTCAAGGCGAACATCCAGTGGATCCTCACCGGCGTGGTGGTGCTGATCGCTGCGCTGTGGGCGTTCTTCAAATTCGTCAAGCCCCGCATGCACAAAAAGGAAAGGAGAGTGTGACCATGAAGGAGCTGTTTGGCAAGGAAAAGTGGAAATACCTCTTCTATACCGTGACCCATCCCAGTGACGGATACTACTGGATCCGCCATAAGGAGAAGGGCAGCGTGGGCATCGCGATGGTGCTGGTGCTCCTCTTTGGTCTGTGCTTCACCCTCAACCGCCTGCTGACGTCCTTTGTGGTCAGCGCGATCAATGTCCGCCAGGTGGACCTGCTGCCCGAACTGGGCGGCGTGGTGCTGCTGTATCTGCTCCTGTGTGTGGGCAACTGGTCCATCACCTGCCTGATGGATGGCGAGGGGCGCTTCAAGGACATCATGATCGCCATCGGCTATGCCATGCTGCCCATGATCATCACCTATGTGCTGGCCACCATCGTCAGCCGCTTCCTGGCGGATAACGAGCAGGCCTTCTACACCATCATCATGGGCATCGGCATCGCCTACACGCTGATCATGGCGCTCACGGGCATCATGCAGATCCACAATTACACCCTCGGCAAGACGCTGCTGACCCTCCTGCTGACGCTGGTGGCGGTGTTCATCATCATCTTCCTGACGATGCTGGTGGCCAGCTTCATCGGCCAGGTGGTGGCGTTCTTCCAGAGCATCTATACCGAATTGATCTTCAGATTCTAAAGCGGGAGGGAAGGAAGCATGAAAAACAAGAAGAATCATCCTGCTCCCGCGGCACAGGGCAGGAAGGGCTGGCTGTGGATCGTGCTGATCGCCGTGCTGGTCGCGGCGGCGGCGCTCCTTGGCTGGTACCTGATGCGCTATCAGTTCAACCGGGATTACCTGGCCTTCATCACCGAGCCGGCCGCTGCGGTGGAAGGCATGGAATTCACGCCCCTGGCGGATGATGATCCCGCGGTGGAGGGCATGGCGCTGGCTGCTGAAAACGGCACGCTCAAGCTCTACGCCAACGCATCCACGGGCGAAGTCGCGGTGCATGACCTGCGCAGCGGACGGACGGTCTACTCCAATCCGCCCCAGGCCAACAGCGACAAGATCGCCAACAAGACCAACAAGAACTACCTCAAGTCCCAGTTCCTGCTGGAGTATTTCAACTCCGGCCTGACCGCCAACACCTATGACAGCTACACCAAGAGCGTGGAGCTGGGCAATATCAAGGCGGAATCCATCCCGGACGGCGTGCGCTTCACCTATGAGGTGGGCGAAGAGGTGGAGGTCTACTACGTTCCGCATCTGCTGTCCGATGCGCGCTTCCAGGAGCTGTACAACGGCTCTTCCGCCACGGTGCAGAAGCTGATGACCGGCCAGGCGAATTCCTTCTATGCACAGGATGAGGAAGGCAACTGGCGCATCACCGAGAACGGCGTGAAGATGTCCATCCGCAACCTGAACCGCATGTCCGAGAGCTTCCTTGAGCTGGGCCTGACGGTCGAGGAATACTACGACTGGCAGGAGAAGGCGGAAGTGACCGTCAACGAGGCGCTGGGTTTCACCGTGGTGCTGGAATGGACCCTGCGCGGCGACGGCGTGGAATGCACCGTCCCGGCGGACCGCATCCAGGAGCGCGGCGGCGGCATGGTGCGCCGCATCCAGCTGCTGCCCTACATGGGTGCGGCCAGCGCGGAGGAAGAGGGCTACATCGTCGTGCCCAATGGCTCCGGCGCGCTGATCGACTTCAACAACGGCAAGACCACCAGCGCGGTCTACAGCCAGTATGTCTACGACATGGATCTGGTGGATGCGGAATACACCAAGACGCAGACCATCCAGTCCGTTCGGCTGCCGCTCTTTGCGCTTTGCCGCAAGGACAGCACCGTTCTGGCCACCATCGAGAAGGGCGCGTCCTTCGCGTCCATCACGGCGGACATCAGTGGCCGCAACAATTCCTACAACAATGCCTATGTCACCTTCACCCTGCGCGGCAGCGGGAAGCTCTCCATGTTCGGCGCGGGTGAAACGGCGGATATGCCCATCGTGGAGAGCAAGCTCTACGACGAAACGCTGACCGTCCGCTACACCCTCCTGAACGAGGAGAACACCGGCTACAGCGGTGTGGCGAATTACTACCGCGCGCGCCTGCTGGATGAAGGCGTGCTGACCGAAAAGGCGGAAGGCGGCGACATCCCCTTCTACTATGACGTGATCGGCGGCGTGAAGGAGCGTACCCACACCCTGGGCGTGCAGCACCTGCGCGTGATGGCCATGACCACCTTTGATGAGGCGGCTGAAATGACCGGCATCCTGGCGGACAAGGGCGTGACCCATCAGGTCATGAACTTCCAGGGCTGGATGAACGGCGGCTACTATCACGATGTGGCGGATGACATCCGCATCCAGCGCCAGCTGGGCAGCAAGAAGGATCTGGAGAAGCTCAGCGCCGGTCTGACGGCCATGGGCGGAGAACTGTACGCCGATGTGGCCCTCCAGAATGTGACCTATGTGGCCAAGCACTACCGCTATCAGGAGGAAAGCTCCCGCTATTACGGCGCGGGCTATGCGGTGTCCTTCGGCGAGGTGAATCCGGCGAACTTCCGCCGCACCGCCTCCCTGGGCTATTCCGAGAACCTCTATGACCTGCTGTCCCCCAAGTTCCTGCCCCATTACGTCAGCCATTTCATCGATGAGATGGACGATATCGACATCACCGGCATCTCCCTGCGCGACCTGGGCAATGAGCTGCATTCGGACAAGAAGCGCACCAATATCATCAACCGCGAGGAAGCGCTGATGATCGTGGAGGCGCAGCTGGATGCCCTTCGCCAGAGCGGCAAGCGCCTGATGGTCTCAGGTGGCAACGACTACGCCCTGGAAGGCGTCAGCCATGTGCTGGCCGCTCCCATGCAGGCCACGGAATACTTCATCGTGGATGAGAGCATCCCGCTGTACCAGATGATCGTGCATGGCTGCCTGGATTACACCGGGCGCGCCATCAACACCCTGACCAGTAACGACATGCGCGCAGACCTGCTCCACCTGGTGGAGTACGGCGCATCCACCAGGTACACCTTCACCTGGGAGGACGCGACGGACATGAAGTACACCGGTCTGAACAAGTTCTATGCCACGACCTTCGCCTCCTGGGCGGATGAAGCGGTGGAGAACTACCAGTACGTCAACGGCGCGCTGAAATGCGTCAGCAATGCCCGGATGGTCAGCCACGAGGCCCTCACCGACACGGTGAAGAAGGTCGGCTATTCCAACGGCGTGACCATCTACGTCAACTACGGCACGGCGGATGCGCAGGCGGACGGCTACACCATCCCTGCCAAGGACTATCTTGTGATCGGAGGCGTGAATTAAATGAGTAAGCTGCATGTCTCCATGAAGACCAAGCGGGCAGTGAATGGCTACCTGTTCATCCTGCCCTGGCTGATCGGCTTTGTGCTGTTCTATGTGCGCAGCCTGTATCAGACGGTGGAATTCTCCCTGTCCTCGCTGACGGTGCTGCCGGCCGGCGGCTACGAGCTGGACTTCGTCGGTTTTGCGAACTACATCACGGCCTTCACCGGACACGGCACCTTCAAGCAGACGCTGACCACCTCCCTGATGAACATGGTGGTGGATGTGCCGCTGATCATCTTCTTCTCCTTGTTCGTGGCGATGCTGCTGAACAAGAAGATGAAGTGCCGCGGCCTGGTGCGCGCGATCTTCTTCCTGCCGGTGCTGATGAACTCCGAGGCCATTGCCGGCACGCTGGAATACGCTGCGCAGATGATGGCCGGCGGCCTGAGCGGCACCTCCGCCGAAATGGCGGAAGCCGCCTCCTCCGGTACGGCGGTCAACATGGCCTACTTCGTTGAGCTCTTCGGCGAGATCGCCCTGCCCGAGGCGGTGCTGGACTATGTGGTGGGTGCGGTCAGCCGCATCAGCGACATCATCCAGGCCTCTGGTGTGCAGATCGTGCTGTTCATCGCGGCGCTGCAGTCCATCACCCCGTCCATGTACGAGGTGGCGAAGATCGAGGGCGCGACCGGCTATGAGACCTTCTGGAAGGTCACCTTCCCCATGGTCATGCCCCACATCATCACCAACACCATCTACACCATCGTGGATGCCTTCAGCCAGTCCGAAGTGGTCAACCTGGCCTACACCACCGCTTTCACAGAGAGCAAGTACGGCCTGTCCTCCGCGTTCAGCGTGATCTCGACGGTCATCACCTGTTCGCTGCTGGCGCTGGTGGTGTACCTGATGTCCAAGAAGACCTTCTACTACAACTAAAGGGGAGGAGAGGAAAACATGAAAGCAATGGAAAAATGGCATGCGTTCCGCAATTCTCCCCGGTATGAGGATCGCAAGGGCGCGGCCTCCAAGAAAACCAAGAGCCTGCTGATGACGCTGCTGCAGATCGTGCTGATCGTGGGCATTGCCTACGTCATCCTCAGCCCGGTGATCGGCATCATCTCCCAGTCCTTCTTCTCCGACAGCGACTCGGCCAACCCCATGGTCTTCACCATCCCGATGAAGCCGACGCTGGAACGCTACAAGGGGGCCTGGACGGAGCTGAAATACCCCACCACCCTGGCCTGGACGCTGGCCTATACCGTCATCAACACCCTGTTCCAGGTGTTCATCTGCTCCATGGTCGGATACGGCTTTGCGCGCTTTGAGTTCCCGCTGAAGAAGGTGCTCTTCGCCTGCGTGGTGGTGATGATCGTCATCCCCAACCACACCATCATGCTCTCGCAGTACATGACCTTCCGCGCGATGGAGCTGATGCGCTCCCAGATGCCGGTGTACATCCTGACCATCTGCGGCGTCGGATTGCGGTCGGGTCTGTATATCTACATCTTCAACCAGTTCTTCCGCGGCTTGCCCAAGGAGATCGAGGAGGCCGCCTTCGTGGACGGCGCCGGCACCTGGTACACCTACTTCCGCATCATGCTGGTCAACGCCATGCCTGCGGTCATCACGGTGACGGTGTTCTCCCTGGTGTGGCAGTATAACGACATGTTCTACGCCAAGCTGTTCCAGATCCCCAATGCGCAGCTGCTGGCGCGCCAGCTCTCCACGCTGCAGAGCAATATCGGCGCGAACCTGAAGATCATGAACGTGCGTATCCAGAAGCTCTACGTCAACGCGGGTGTGGTGCTGACGATGCTGCCCATCCTGATCATCTACCTCCTGCTGCAGAAGCGCTTTGTCGAGGGCGTGGAACGCTCCGGCATCGTCGGCTGATGCAGGCTTGACAGAACGGCGCGGGTGCTTTCACGGTATCCGCACTGAAAAAGGATGTCCCGAAGGTTCCCAAAGGGCGACCGGAAAGCCCTTTGGTCGCCTCCGCGAGGCAAGATCCGCAAGAGGCAGCAAGATCCCGGCGCGGGTGCTTTCACGGCATCCGCGCTTTTTTGTGCCATCTCAGAAAATGAAGGGTGAAGCGCGGAAAATGGGTGCTATTCAGCCGTTGACGGCCTGTCCGCCGCGTGATACAATGAAGAAAAAACAAGGAGAACCGATATGGAAAAGATCGTTGTGCTGGACGGTGCGGTGGAGAACCCCGGCGACCTCTCCTGGGAGCCGCTGGCAGCCCTGGGCGCGCTGACCGTCCATGATTATACCGCGCCGGAGGATGTGCTCAGCTGCATGGGGGATGCCGCCATTGTGCTGACCAACAAGACCGTCATCACGGCGGACATGATGGCGCAGTGCCCGAATCTGCGCTATATTGGCGTGCTGGCCACGGGCTATAACGTGGTGGATGTGGCCGAGGCGAAAAGGCGCAGCATCGTTGTGACCAATGTGCCGGCGTATTCCACGCCCACGGTGGCGCAGTTCACCATGGCACTGCTGCTGGAGATCGCCCTGCATGTGGGGCATCACAGCGAAGCGGTGCATGCGGGCAAGTGGAGCGCCTGCCGGGATTTCGCCTTCTGGGACTATCCGCTCATGGAGCTGCGCGGCAAGACCATGGGCATCGTGGGGTATGGCAGCATCGGGCAGGAGGTCGCCCGGCTGGCGAAGGCCTTCGGCATGCGCGTGCTGGCCTATTCACGCCATGGCTGCGCGGAGGATTATGCGCCGCTGGATGAGCTCTATGCCCAGGCGGACATCGTGTCCCTGCACTGCCCGCTGACGGCGGAAAATGCAGGCATGATCGACAAACACACCATCGCGAAGATGAAGGACGGCGTCATCCTGCTGAACACGGCGCGGGGCGGCCTCATCAATGAGCAGGACCTGCGCGAGGCGCTGCTGTCCGGCAAGGTGTATGCGGCGGCGTCGGACGTGGTGTCCGCAGAACCCATCCGGGCGGACAATCCCCTTTTGGGGCTGAAGAATATGATCATCACGCCGCATATCGCGTGGGCGGCGACGGAAGCCCGTCAGCGCCTGATGGACATTGCCACGGACAATGTCCGCCAATTCCTGGCCGGGCATGTGCAGAACAATGTGGCAAAATGAGGAGGGCTGACGATGCGTCCGACGATCCTGACCTTCAACCTGGCGGAGAGCCGCCTGTCAAAATTGCGCTTTTTGTGCATGAAGCTGGGCTGCGCGGTGAAGCCCGTGCCGGAAACGGACTGGGGACAGCCGCTGTCCGCGCTGTGCGGTTTGTCCGCTGCGGAAGAAAATGCCCCTGCGGAAGAAAATGCCCCTGCGGAACCCTTTGCCGGCGAGATGCTGGTCTTCTGCCACATGGACAATGCGGCCGTCAACCGCTTTCTACAAACGGCGAAGCAGATGCGCTTCCAGCCGGTGGCACTCAAGGCCATCCTGACCCCGACCAACGCCGCGTGGACGCCAGTCCGCCTGCATGCGGAACTGTCGGCGGAACGCGAAGCCATCCTTCATGGCGGGACCGCTGACCATCCGGACTGAAAGGAGCATGCGCCATGCATGAGTTGACCATCCGCCCGGAGGACGGGTTGCAAGCCGCCATCGACCGCCTGCCTGCGGATGGCGAGAGCGCCGTCATCCGCCTGATGCCCGGCGAATACCGCGAGAAGGTCGAGCTGCGCCGTCCCCACACCACCATCGAGGGTGCCGGTGCGGACAAAACACGCATCGTCTGGGCGGATGCAGCCACAGCGCCCCATCCCGACGGGCTGAACATCGGCACCTTCCGCTCCTACACGCTGCTGATCCTGGCGGCGGACTGTCATCTGCGCGGGTTGACCATTCAGAATGTCGCTGGCCCCCGCGAGACCGTCGGACAGTGTGTGGCGCTCTTTGTGGATGGCGACGGCTTCACCTGTGAGGACTGCACGCTCCTGAGCCACCAGGATACGCTGTTCACTGCGCCCCTGCCTCCGAAGGAAGTGCTCAAAAACGGCTTCCTGGGGCCGACGCAGCTCCTGCCGCGCGTCCCCCAGCGCCAGACCTACCGCCGCTGCATCATCAAGGGCGATGTGGACTTCATCTTTGGCGGCGCGGCAGCGTGGTTCGAGGATTGCGACATAGTGTGCGTGGACGGCTATGAGGGACGGCGCGCACCGGGCGGATACGCCACGGCGGCCTCCACGCCGGAAGGGCAGAAGTATGGCTATGTGTTCCGCCATTGCAGGTTTCTGGGGGAAAACGTGCCGGAGGCTTCCTTCTATTTGGGACGCCCCTGGCGGGAATTCGCCAAGACCATTCTGCTGGAATGCCATATCGGCGCACACATCAGGCCCGAAGGCTGGAATGACTGGGGCAAGGCGGATTTCGCACACACCGGGTTGTATGCCGAATACGGCTGCACCGGTGCGGGCAGCGACACAAGCGCCCGGGCGGAATTCTCCCGCACGCTGACGGCGGAGGAGGCCGCGGCCATCACCTATGAGGACTTTATGCAAAGCCTGTGAGAAAACTGTGGATAACATAAAAGTGCGCAGCCATCGGACGGATCCGGTGTCTGCGCGTTTTTGTTACGCTCGATCAGAAATAGTGATACTTGTTCCGCTTGGCGAACAGGAAGATGCCGCTGAAAATCACAGCCATCAGCTCCGCGACGACGATGGAATACCAGATGCCGTCGATGTCCCAGATGAGCGGGAGGATCAGCACGGACGCGACCTGGAACACCAGCGTGCGCAGGAAGGAGATGAGCGCGGAGGTCAGGCCGTCGTTCAGGGCGGTGAAGAAGCTGGAGGCGAAAATGGCATAGCCCATGAAGAAGAACGACAGCGAGAAGATGCGGAAGCCGGACACGGTCATCTCCATCAGCGCCTGGTCGTAGCTGACGAAGAGCTTCGCCAGGGGCGTGGCCAGCAGTTCGGCATAGGCGAGCATGCTCACGCCGAAAATGCCGATGATGGTCAGGCTCTTTTTCAGCAGGCTCTTGAGCTCGGGATGATTCTGCGCGCCGTAATGATAGCCGATCACCGGCGCGGTGCCGATGGAATACCCCATGAATGCGGCGGAGAAGATCATGCTGACGTACATCATCACGCCGTAGGAGGCCACGCCGTTTTCCCCGGCATAGGCCATCAGCTGAACATTGTAGAGCATGCCCACCACGTTCATGGCGATGTTGCTCATGAACTCCGACGAGCCATTGGTGCAGGCATGGAGGAAGGCGCGGCCGTTCCATTTCGTGCGGCAAAGACGTAGGATGCTGCTGTTTGGGCGTCCGAAGTAGATCAGCGGTACCACGCCACCTACCACCTGACTCAGGACAGTCGCCACGGCGGCACCGGCCAGCTTCCATTCCTGGGGGAGGAGGATCACCAGCACCGCATCCAGCACGATGTTCGTCATGCCGGCGGCGAAGGTCACGGCCAGGCCGAGGTTGGGCTTTTCCGCCGTGACGAAGAAGGACTGGAACATCACCTGCAGCACGTTGAAGGGCAGCGCCATCAGGATGATCCGTGCATAGAGCACCGCGTCGTCGAGCATCTGCCCTTCCGCCTTGAGGAGGATGGCGATCGGCCGGATGAAGACCATGCCCAGCACGGCAAAGACGATGCTCAGCCCAAAGGCCACATACACGAACAGGGAGAAAAACTGGTTCGCCTGTTCCTTCTTGTGTTCGCCGAAGGACTTTGATACGATGGCGGAACCGCCCGTGCCCAGCATCAAGCCCACCGTGGAGAGGATCATCAGGAAGGGCATGATGAGGTTGATGGCCGCGAAGGGCGTCTTGCCTGCGAAGTTCGACACGAAGAAGCCGTCCACCACGCTATAGACGGACGAGAAGATCATCATGCCGATGGACGGGAGCGTAAAGCGCATCAGCCGCCCGTAGGAAAAGTGGTCAGAAAGCTGAATGGGTCGTTTCATGTTGTTCACCTGCATCTTCTTTGGACGAAGCCCTGCACGGAAATGCGTCAGGGGTTCGCCGCCATTTGGTCGAGTTCTCTGCGGAAGGAGCGGTTGTACTTCTCCATCAGGGCCATATACTGCGCCAGCTCCTCGGCGGTCCAGCCAGCCAGGGCGCGGCATTCCGTTTCGTGCAGACGGCTGCCGGTCTGGCGGATGAAGTCCTTGCCGCTGTCCGTCAGCCACACGCGCTTCAACTTGCCCTTGTCCTGCGCCAGATAGAGCAGCCCGTCCGTCTCCAGCTTCCGCATGGCGGAATTGATGGTCTGCTTGCTGGCACCGCTCTCGTTATATATGTCGTAGAGCAGGCAGCCGTCGCCCTTTTCGTGCAGTGTGTAGGCCACGATCAGCACGCTGTCCGCCACGCCGAGCTGGCGCGCCGCCTGATGATACAGCGCGTCGAGGTCCTGGGCGAGGCAGTTGAGTTTGTGGATCACTTGCTGATGGTCGTTGCTCATGGTTTCTCCTTCTTTAATGAGTATGATTTCGTACCTGGAGCAATATAGTATGATTTCGTACCAATGTCAAGCCCTTTGGGAAGAAAAAGCGCGCAAAAAGAGCGCCTTCCGCGCATGACCGCGGAAGGCGCCCAGTCGTTATTGGGGAGAATGATTAGCCCAGGGGCAGAACCTTGGTGATCTCGTAGAACATCGCACCCTGACGGGCATCCTTGGTCAGCTCAGCCAGGAGATCCGCATCTTCGATCGCCTCGAAGTAGAAGCGTGCGCCGGACATTGCGTAGGCCTTGTCGCCAGTGGGATTGGCAGCGTATACAGCCAGACCCTCACCATTGGCTTCCAGATTGAGCTTGGACTGGTTCGCGGCCAGACCCAGCTGCAGGTAGTACTTGTCATTCAGCTTCTTGATGGCGAAGATGAAGTAGCCCGCATTGGGGGTTCCGTCGGGGTTGGTGGTCATGATCAGGTAGCAGCCGGACTGGCTGTTGACCGCATTCATCAGGTCGTCGCCGGTCAGGCCATATGCCTCGTAGAAATTGGCAACGGACGCAGAGGTGAAGACATCCGCTTCGACGGCATCTTCCGCCAGAGCAGCTACGGGCAGGAACATCATCAGGGCCAGGAACAGAGCAGCAAACTTCTTCATGTGGATAACCTTCCTTTCTTGATGCGGATAGGATTGCTGGAACAAGGATACACCGCGGGGAAGTGGTTGTCAAGCAAAAATCATCGTGATTTCATCACCGATCCGCCTTGGAGAACGATGCGCGCCCGGCCATCAGCGTCCGGACGAAACGGAAGCCGGCCTCCTCATAGATGCGGCGCGGTGTGTCGCCATCCGGCCAGAGGGCGCAGGGCAGGGAAATTTGGCGGCAATGGGTGACGAACGCATGGGTCAGTGCGCGCCCCAGGCCGCGTCCTCGGTGCGCCGTGGCCACCAGCAGGTAGTCGATGCGGCAGATGCCCTCGTCATTGGCATGGCCGTAGATCGCGCCGACGGGCTTTTCGTCCACATAGGCGGCGAAAAAGAGGGTGTTCGGGTTCTCCAGCTGACGCTTGGCCACGGCGATCTCCCAGGGCTCACCGGCGGCGCGGAAAAGGTGCTCTGCCAGGTCGTCCGTCCAGACGGTTACGCGGCGGATGTCCGCCTCCGCCCAGATGGTGCTGTCCGCCGTGAGCAGCATCCAATGCTGTGGCTCCTGCCAGGCGCGGAAGCCTGCTGCGGAAAGCTCGCCTTCGATCTCCCCGAACCAGCCGTCATCCAGAATGGATTGGTAGATCACCGGATGCGCGCCGATACCGCGGTAGAAATCCACAATCTCATCAAGAATTGGGGATAACTTTTCCGTGCGGTAGAGCAGGGCGTGGTTGCTGTCGAAGGAGTCCGGGTTGTCGGCGTTATGGTAGAGCATGCCTCAGGGACGGGGCGTCACATGGGTGAACTCGCGGGGAAAGAGGTCCTCCTCGCGATAGAAGGGCGTCATATCCATACTTACAGCACCATGATGAGCGTACCGGCGGTGATGAGCGCCGCGCCGATGAAGGATTTGGTGGTGAAGGGCTCCCTGAGGAAAACGAAGGCCAGCACCAGCGTGATGACCACGCTGAGCTTGTCGATGGGGACGACCTTTGATGCATCGCCGAGCTGGAGAGCGCGGTAGTAGCACAGCCAGGATGCGCCGGTGGCCAGGCCGGAAAGGATGAGGAAGAGCCAGCTGCGGCGGCTGATCTCGCTCAGGCCGTGCTGGGCGTTGGTCAGGAAGACCATGCCCCAGGCCATGACCAGCACCACCATCGTGCGGATGGCCGTGCCGAGGTTGGAGTTCACACCCTCAATGCCGACCTTGGCCAGGATGGATGTCAGGGCCGCGAACACGGCGGAAAGCAGTGCAAGGATGAACCACATAGCACATTGCCTCTTTTCTGTTGCAGATCTGTCCGAAGGGGAGCAGGTGTCAGGGCATATCGGCGGAGGCCTCAGCTGCCAGCACGCCCTCGCCGTTCAGGGTCAGGGAAGTCAAGAGTGCGTCCAGCAGGAGCGCGGCGCTTTCCGTAGCGCCATCCATGTCATAGGCGGAGAGGATCAGCAGATCCCCCTGCGCGCTGAGCACCATGACGATCTGCACATCCACGCCTTCGCCGAATTGGTTGGCATGGACGGCGGTCAGCCCGACACAGCCCTCCGTCACCGCGAGGTCATCGCCGATGATGGCTTCCGCATCGAACTGGCCCATCAGGCGGATGATGGCCTCTGCCGGGATCTCGTCCGGGACGCGGCTGATATACTGTGCGACGACACGGCTGCTGCCGCGCACGAAGATGAAAACGCCCTCGTTGGGGAGGAGCTCGGCGTCCTCCGGAGCGGTCAGGGCATAGGGCGCAAGGGGCGCGGCGTCCTCCGCGATGGCTGGGAGGGCAAAGAGGAGCATCAGCAGGATGCAGACAAGTTTCTTCATATCGATCAGACCTCCTGTCTGGTTTTTATGATACATCAAGCGGCACGGGATGTCAATTCAGGATGTAACAAAAGAAATGTGCATCGTGTGCAGCAATCCGTCTGCCTGATACGTTATCATATTGGAAGGATCCCCCCCGAGGAGAAATGCATATGAAACGCATGCTGCTGATGCTCTGCGTCCTGTTGGCGCTGCTGCCCCTGATGGCGCAGGGTGAGTCCGCCGAAGCGATCGTGACGGCGCAATATCCCGATGCGCAGGTGATCGCCTCCGCCCAGACGGCGGACGAGGCCTTCTTCGTGCTGGCGGACGCGGACGGCGCCCATCGCCTGTGCGGCGCGGCCCTAACCGATGGTGCGTGGTCGTTCTGGCTGGACAGTGTGGATGCCATTCGCCCCAGCGGGCTGGGGGATGGCTGGAACAGATGGAAATATCATGACGTTACCCTGACCCTGACGGCGGATGCGCTGTCCATCGGCTACCGGACCTATGGTGTGCAGGCCTGGCAATATGATTTCGCCAAGGATGCCGCAGGGACGTGGCGATTCGTCCGCCTTCGGACATTGCAGGGCAGCTTCGTGGACGAGCTGACCTTCGCAGAGGGCTGCGTTAACCAAACCAGCACGAAAACCTATGCCGATGGCGGCATGCGGGTGAAGGTGACGCCGCCCTGCCCCATGCCGTGGCTGACGGATTGCAAAACGCTGGCGGGCTTTGACGCATCGGCCTTCCCGATGGATCTGGGTTGGCTGTCCAGGGAGGAACTGGCGCGCGTTGCGGCGGAGCTGCTGCCCGGCTACACCCTGCTGGACGGCAAGTTCTCCTCCCGTGCCGTGACGTTCCTGATGGAAAACCCGTCGGGGGAGGTGGTCTTTCTGGGCGGCGTGCATGAAAACGGCGAATGGGTCTGGACGGAATCTGATCCCCTGCCCGAAAACGTCTGGTGCGACAGCTTCCATGCCGGGGATGGCTGCCTGCTCATCGGCTATGAGCTTCCGGGCGAGCCGGACGAATGGGGCGATCTCCCTTGGGTGGAGTATTCGATCGACCTGCAGGACGATGGCCGCTGGCTGGTCACTGGACTCTTTTGCTATGACATCTACGACAATGTTAGCTTCCAGCCGGAGGGGATGTACATCAGCATGAGCGGCTGGGTATACGGCACGTCCACACTGGAGAGGGACATCACGAAGATCGTCTGGGCGGACTATCCCGTGTCGCTGGCGGAGATCTTGCCGACCTGCGACCCCACCTGGGGGGTCGTCGGCGAAGAAAGTCTGCCCCTGTATGCGGACGCGGATGGCAGCGTCCTCCTGGCGGAATACTTCATGGCTACGCCGGTGCAGGTGCTCGATACGGCGGGCGAACTGGCGCAGGTGCGCATCGCGGACACGGACGTGACCGGTTGGATGCCCGTCGGCGGACTTTGGCTGGGGGCAGATCAGCTTTTTGAAGATGAGGAGGAGAACGTAGGAGGTGAATGGTACACCTACCTTTGCACGGCGGAATACAACGCCCCCTGGGCGGTCCTGACTGACGGGGCTCGCCTGTACACCGCCCCGCAGGAGGATGCACCTGCCGTCGAATGGGAAGGGTCGGACGTGTTCCTCATGGCTGACCTGGGCAATGGCTGGTATCACGTCCGAAATGTCTACGAGATGGACTGCGCCTATGTTCGCGCAGGGGACTTCGTCCCATCTTTTGCAACTGAGTAAATGGGTCATCCATGCTATATGCGCGCGGTGCGATCTTTGGCTTCCCCTTGAGGGGAAGCTGTCGCCGCAGCGACTGATGAGGTGTTGGTTGGGCTTCGGGGTCTTTGCACCTTTTCACGCGATTGAATAAACGGCGCCTCGATATAATATACGCGCATGTTTGGGGGTCGAACGGGGGATGCTTTCTGCGAGGTGATCGTATGCGCAGAGAGCATCCCCTTTGGCGCGGGTTTTGGCTGGCACTGGCCTGGACGGCGGTGCTGTATTTGCTGGGCGGCCTGGATACATGGCGGATCTTCCGCGGCGATGGAACCGCCCTGATCTATGCGGGCGGACTGCTGCTGGGCGGCTTGCTGGGGGCGCTGCCGTCCCTGCTGCGCAAGGGGTTGAAGTTCCGCCGGATGGGCGGTGCCGTCCATATCCGCCGCTTGGCGGTCTGCTTTGGCTGCGGTGCGCTCATGACGCTGGGATCGGGGCTGGCCGGGCGTGGCAGCGTGCTGACGGCCTTGCTGACCGGTTCCGCCGGGGCGTATGGCTTCTGCCTGATGGCGCTGACCGCAGGCTTTGCTGCCGTCCACCTGCTGGAAAGGAGGCCGAGGGCATGAGCATCTGGCTGATCCCCGGTCTGCTGGGCCTGCTGACCGGCCTGCTGCTGCACTGGACGCAGCTCGACCGCCCCTTTCACCTGCGGCGCGCCATGGGATTCCGCTGCGAAAACGCCCTGCGCAGCGGCCTGACCGCACTGGGGTGGGGGATGGCGCTGACGGCGCTGCTGTGCTGGCTGGCCGTCATTGATGTGGACACGATCACGGTGCTGCCGCTGTCGCTGGGGGCGCTGCTGGGCGGCGCATTGCTGGGCGCGGCGGTGGGGGTGTGCGGCTTCACCCCGGGGACGGCCTTTGCGGGGCTGGCCTGTTCGCCGCTGGAGGTCCTGTGCGTCCTGGCCGGATGCGCCGCCATGACCTGGCTCATGCCCCTGCTGGAGGGGCTTCTGCTTCCGCTGCGCTATGCGGCGCCCTTTGCCGATGCGACGGTGTTCAAGGTCACGCTGGATGAAAGCTACCTGCTGGGCGGCGGCTTTCTGGGGCAGGGCTGCGTCGGACTGCTGCTGGCTGTGATCGCCCTCTGCCTGCCTTCGCCCCAGACGATGCTCCTCACCGACGAGGACATTGCCCGCCGCGCGGCGGAAACGCCCCTGCCCGATAGCGATCCCCCTGCGCCGGATGCATCTGCCGTGCCGGATGACACCTTCGTGGCGGCGCTGCCCGGCGAGGAGCTGCTGGTGGTGGATACGGCGCCGGACGCGGAGGAACCTTCCGCCGGGGAAGACGCGTTGGACGAGGTGGACGTGCCGGAAAAATAGCCCCTTGTCACCCTGCGGGATTTATGCTACAATCCCCATGAAATCCATCATGGAGGACACACCAATGACGAATCTGCTGCTGGCCGTGATCTACGCGGCCTTTATCAGCCTGGGACTGCCCGACGCACTGCTGGGTTCTGCCTGGCCGATCATGTATACCCGGATGGAGGTGCCGCTGTCCTATGCGGGGCTTGTGACCTTCACCATCGCCATGGGGACGGTGCTTTCCAGCCTGCAGAGCGACCGGCTGACGCGCCGTTTGGGTGCGGGCTGGGTGACGGCGATCTCCGTCGGCCTGACGGCACTGGCACTGCTGGGCTTTTCCATCTGCACTGAATTCTGGATGCTGCTGCTCTTTGCCATCCCCTATGGCCTGGGCGCGGGCAGCGTCGATGCGGCGCTGAACAACTATGTGGCGCTGCACTATTCCTCCCGGCACATGTCGTGGCTGCACTGCATGTGGGGCATCGGCGCATCTGTCGGGCCGTACATCATGGGCTGGGCGCTCTCCGGCGGGGACAACTGGCCCCTGGGCTATCGGACGGTCGGCGCGATCCAGGTCGGGCTGACGCTGCTCATCGTTTTCAGCCTGCCCCTGTGGAAAAAGCGCATCACCGTGCAGGCGGGCGAATCAACCCAGGAGGTCGCGCCTCAGGCCATTCCGCTGCGGACGCTCATCGCCCTTCCCGGTGCCAAGCAGGTCATGATGGCGTTCTTCTGCTACTGCGCGGTGGAATCCACGGCCGGCCTGTGGGCCAGCAGCTTTCTGGTGTTCCATCACGGCCTGAGCGAGGGCACCGCTGCCGCCTGTGCGAGCCTGTTTTATCTGGGCATGACCGGCGGACGCGCGCTGAACGGCTTCGCAGCCGGACGCTTCAACGACACGCAGCTGATCCGCGTGGGCCTGGGCGTGATGGTCGCGGGCGTCGTGGTGCTGCTGCTGCCGCTGGGCGAGACCGCGGCGAAGGCAGGGCTGCTGCTCTTTGGGCTGGGCTGTGCGCCGGTGTATCCGTGCATCATCCATTCCACGCCCCTGCGCTTTGGGGCGGAACGCAGCCAGGCCTTCATCGGGGTGCAGATGGCCAGCGCGTACCTGGGCTCGACGTTCATGCCGCCGCTGTTCGGCCTGATCGCCAACCACATCTCCGCCGGACTCTACCCGGTCTATATCGGTGTGATCCTGCTGGTGCTGATCGTCATGCATGAGAGCCTTCGTCCCATTTCCCGCGAGGGACTTCGTCCCGATTCACGCGATTGAGTAAACGGATCATCCATGCAATATGCGCGTGGAGCAAGCTCTGCGAGGGCTTTCCGATCGCCCTCGCGCTCCTTCGGGGGGACCAAGTTGGTGAATTGCCATACAGCGCCCGCGCGGGGCATGTCAAAGCAACAGGAGCGTGCAAAAAGGCTCCCTTGTGTAAAGGGAGCTGGCGCGCTCGCGCGACTGAGGGATTGATCAAAATGCCTCCGCCTTCCCTGGTGGGGGCATTTTGATGCGCCAAACCAGAAAAAATGTTCGCGCAGCCCTTGCGATTCATCCAGCAAGGCAGTATAATGAAAGACAGAAACGATCTGTACAAAAGCTGTCCGCCATCCCCCTTGAACCGCCTCGGGAGGTCTTGCGAATGAATGCAAAGGACGCATATACCCTGCTGGAAACCCTGTTGGATGGCATTGACCCCATCACGGGTGACATGCTCCCGGAGGAGCATGTCTGTCAGGAGCCGGCTGTGCTTCGGGCGCTGCACAGAGCGCTGGCGGCACTGCAAAATGACATGGAAAAGGCAGCCAATGCTGAATTCACCACTGACGCGGAACGAAAGTCACGCTATCCCCGAGCCGGAAAGCCTTGGACGGAGGAGGATGACGAAACACTGCTGGAAATGTGGAAACGCGGTGAAAGCACACACCGCATCGCCAAAACACTCCAGCGTTCTTCCTATGCGGTTTATCGTCGTATGGAACAGTTTTGCATGGATACCACGCCGGACGCGCCGCCGCTTTTGCCGCCATGGTCACTGGCGGATGTGCAGAAGCTACAGCGGATGCATGCCAGCGGCTGCACTGCCGAGGAGATCGCCAAGGAGATGCGCCGCCCGGTGGAGAGCATCAGCGCTCGCCTGTTCTATATGGGGCTGTCCAAGAAAGCGCCCATTTCCCTCCAACCGCAGGAACCAACCTGACCAGACCATCGCTCCGCCTTTTCCGGCGGAGTTTTCGTTTGCCGTGAATTGATGTGGCAGGGCATCCTGAACTGTGCTATAATAGAAGGAATGAATCCGGCGAGCAAATCATCGGGGAGGCCGAAATGATGCATCTTGCTGAACAAACCATTGCTGTGCTGGCGGAGCGCAAGCTGACCTGCGCCGCCTGCGAGAGCCTGACCGGCGGATTGATCTGCGCCACGCTGGTGGATGTCCCCGGAGCATCCGCAGTCGTGCGCGGCGGACTGGTCACCTATCAGACGGACACAAAGACCCTGCTGGCGGGGGTGGACGCAGCGCTGATCGCCGAGAAGGGCGTCGTCAGCGTGGAGGTCGCCCGTGCCATGGCGGAAGGCACGCGCCTGCGCCTGGGGGTGGATATCGCCGTCAGCGCGACAGGGCTGGCCGGGCCGGGCGGCGGTACGCCCGAACTGCCCGTGGGAACGGTGTGCATCGGGATCAGCACGAGCCGCGAGACCCGTGCGGTTCGCCTGCTTTTGTCCGGGGATCGCGCGGAGATCCGTCGTCAGGCCGTGGAGCATGCCATACAGACCATCTACGATGCGGCGATGGGGATGTGAGGGGCGTTGCAGGAACGTACACCTCATCAGTCGCTGCGGCGACAGCTTTCCCTCAAGGGGAAGCCGAAGGTATGCCGCGCGTAGTCCTTGCCCTGTTTCCTGCCTGCAGGCGGTGATGAAGGGTACAGAGACGCTCAATTCATCATTCATCATGCCTAATTCCTCATTTTGTAAAGGGGTACTTTTATGAACTGGAAACTCGTCTTCCTCATTCTGTTCACCCTGCAGCATGCCTACACGCTGGTGCTGAACATCGTCCAGCGGCGCAGCGCGAAGAATCCGACCCCTGCGAATGTGGCGGATGTCTACGACGCGGACACCTATCATCGCTGGCAGCGGTATCACGCCGAGAACAGCCGCCTGTCCATCCTGCGGACGCTGGTGTCCTGGGTGCTGACCATGGCGCTGCTGGGCTTTGATGTGTATGCGCGGGTGGCGGCGCATTTCCCGGCGAATGGCTTCATGCAGCTGCTTTCCGTGCTGCTGACGTCCTCCGTGGTGGAAACGGTGGCCTTCCTCGGCTTCAGCTGGGTGAACACGATGGTGATCGAGCAGAAATACGGCTTCAACCGCAGCACGGTCAAGACCTTCGTGACCGACCAGATCCGCAGTTTCGTGCTGGAGCTGCTGCTGTCCGTCCTGCTGTCCTGGCTGCTGATGTGCATCCACCTGGCGCTGGGCGACTGGATGGCACTGGCCTTCACTGGTGCTGTGTTTGTGTTCACGCTGGCGATCTCCTTCCTGTATGGCCCTGTGTTCAGCCGCATGGGCAACAAATTCGTCCCCCTGGAGGAAGGCGAACTGCGCACGCGGCTGATGGCGCTGCTGGAGAAGCACGGCTATCAGGTCAAGGCCATCGAGGTGATGGATGCCTCCCGCCGCACGACGAAGCTCAATGCGTACTTCACCGGATTCGGCAAGATGAAGCGCATTGTGCTGTATGACAACCTTGTCAACGCCATGAATACGGATGAGATCTGCGCGGTGTTCGCCCATGAGCTGGGGCATGGCCTGCACAAGGATGTGCCCAAGCAGCAGATCATGAACCTGGGCAACCTGCTGCTGATGTCCGTGGTGCTGTGGCTTACCGTCCGCACGCCCGCCATGCACACGGCCTTTGGCTTCAGTGCAGTGAACTACGGATTTGCGTTCGTCCTGTTCAGCGGATTGATGGGGCTGCTCCAGCCGCTGACGGGCATGGTGACGAATGCCTACAGCCGCCACGCGGAATTCCGCGCCGATGCGCAGGCCGTCAAGGAGGGCTACGGCGAGGCGATGGTCATCGGGCTGAAGAAGCTGGCGAAGGAGAACTTCTCCCACTTGGCGCCGTCTAAGGCACTGGTGGTGCTGGAATATAGCCATCCGCCGCTGAGTGAGCGTATCGCGGCCATCCAGCGGCAGGAGAAATCCGCCGGAACATCCGCTTCTGCTTGACAAATCGGGCCGATGCGCCTATGATAAAACGGTATGAAAATCGGGCGTGCCACGCCAGGCACGTACCATCAAGGAGGAAATACACAATGGCTGAACTGACGATGGACAAACTCAAGGCACTGTGCCAGAACCGCGGCTTCATCTTCGCCGGCTCCGAAATTTACGGTGGCCTGGCCAACACCTGGGACTTCGGCCCCCTGGGCGT
The DNA here is from genome assembly GCA_964542315.1 of uncultured Faecalibacterium sp. GTDB lineage: Bacteria > Bacillota > Clostridia > Christensenellales > Aristaeellaceae > UBA11524. The sequence continues at coordinate 35,523 of CAZIUA010000003.1, forward strand.
GGAGTTCAAGAACAATATCAAGAAGGCCTGGTGGAAGAAATTCGTCCAGGAGAGCCCCTACAACACCGGCCTGGACTGCGGCATCCTCATGAACCGCGAGGTGTGGGTCGCTTCCGGCCATGTGGGCGGCTTCAACGATCCGCTGATGGACTGCAAGGCCTGCAAGGCGCGCTTCCGTGCCGATAAGCTCATCGAGGACTTCACCAAGGGCGCCGAGACCGGCGACGGCTGGAAGAACGAGGAGCTGGAAGCCTACATCAACGAGCATGACATCGTCTGCCCCGTCTGCGGCAAGAAGGATTTCACCGGCATCCGCCAGTTCAACCTGATGTTCAAGACCCACCTGGGCGTGAATGAGTCCAACGCCACCGAGGTGCTCCTGCGCCCCGAGACCGCCCAGGGCATCTTCGTCAACTTCCTCAACACCATGCGCACCACCCGCAAGAAGCTGCCTGCGGGCATCTGCCAGATCGGCAAGTCCTTCCGCAACGAGATCACCCCCGGCAACTTCATCTTCCGCGTGCTGGAATTCGAGCAGATGGAGCTGGAATTCTTCTGCAAGCCCGGTGAGGATCTGGAGTGGTTCCAGTATTGGCGCTCCTTCTGCAAGAACTGGCTGCTGAATCTGGGCCTGAAGGAAGAAAAGCTCCGCCTGCGCGACCATGAGCCGGAGAAGCTGGCCTTCTACTCCAAGGCAACCACTGACTTCGAGTACCTGTTCCCCTTCGGCTGGGGCGAGCTGTGGGGCATTGCCGACCGCACTGATTATGACCTGAAGCAGCATCAGGAGCATTCTGGCAAGTCCATGGAATACCTCGATCCCGTCACCAATGAGCGCTACATCCCCTATTGTGTGGAGCCCTCCGTCGGCGTGGAGCGTCTGGTGCTGGCCTTCCTGTGCAATGCCTATGAGGAGCAGGTGCTGGATGCGGAGAAGAACGACGTCCGTACCGTGCTGCATCTGCATCCGGCGCTGGCGCCCTACAAGGCGGCCGTCCTGCCCCTGCAGAAGAACAAGCTGGGCGACAAGGCGCGCGAGGTGCATGCGCAGCTGGCGAAGTACTTCCCCGTGGAATACGACGAGACCGGCTCCATCGGCAAGCGTTATCGCCGTCAGGACGAGATCGGCACGCCCTTCTGCATCTGCGTGGACTTCGACACCGAGGAGACCGGCACCGTCACCGTCCGCGACCGCGACACCATGGAGCAGGAGCGCGTGGCCATCGCCGACCTGCGCCGCTACATCGAGGAGAAGATGGAGTTCTGAGGAGCGCCTGAGGAGGACATAAGATGAAAAAACTGACTGCACTGCTGCTGACGTTCCTTTTCGCCCTGTCCGCCTGCACTGCTGCGCTGGCCTGGAGCTGCCCGTCCTGCGGCACGGAGGGCAACGGAAACTTCTGCGCCGAATGCGGCACGAAGCGCCCCGAGGAGAATATCTGCCCGAATTGCGGCACGAATTATGGCAGCGAGAAGCCGAATTTCTGCATGGAATGCGGCACCCGTCTGACCGCTGCGGCCCCCACTGAGGCGCCTGCTGCTGCACCTACCGCAGCGCCCGCACCCGAGCAGAAGTACCTCGCGACCTCCAGCAGCGGGGTGAACATCGTCAGCGTCGAAACGCAGGAGAACGGCTTTGTTACCATCACCTGGGACGACCTGAAAGACAACGGCCCGTACATGGCGCGCTTCGTGTCTGTGACCACCGGTGATTTCAACACCGACTGGAACAACAACGTCGCTCGCAGCGAGGCATCCGATATCAGCGCGCTGAGCTACACCTATCAGTACCTCGTGCCGGGTGAGTCCTACTGGCTGGTCATCACCAACGCGGACAGGGACGGCGTGTACTACAAGTATGTTTCGCGCCCGGCCGAAGCCTTCGCGGATTTCGAGACCACTGTGTTCGTCAAGCCCCTCATGAGCCTGACGCTGGGGGATGTTTCCTCCCCGATGGAAGTGAGCAGCTTCTCTGCGGCGGAAATCGCCCTGCAGAACAGCGAACATGGCCTGTATGTGCAGCTGGATTACCCCGCACTGGACAGCGACATGGAATACGCCGCGCAGGAAGTGTTCACCGATCCGAACGGTTTCGCGCTGGTGGATGGCAGCCACACGCTCCCCTTCATCGCGTATGAAGAGGGCGGCTATCGCTACTGGGACTTCTACGACCTGGCCTGGTACTTTAATGTCCTGAGCTATCAGTATGAGACCCTGCCCACGGGCACTTACACCATGAGCTTCTATCTGGATGGCGAGCTCGCGGCTGAAACGTCCTTCATCATCACGGACTAAGCGAATATCATCAGGGCTTCCGCAGTGCAAAACTGCGGAAGCCCTCAGGGTGTCAAAAAAGTGGCGAAAGCCACTTTTTTGAGTTTGCACTCCGTCACTGTCAGGGCCGCAAGCAGCCCTGACGGCCGTTCCTCCGTGTAAAGAAGCGATTATTGCAAGCAAAATCGCCCGAAAATCGCCGCACATGTCGCTGATTTTCGATTTGCAGTCTGCCGACAGCGAGCAACTGACGCCCTCAGTTTGTCCCCTCTGCCCGATCGTGAAACGAGGCGAAACCACCGCGTGAAAACGAGGCGAAACCTCCGCCGGAAGGAGGGCGTTTCCTCCCCTTGGACACCATGTTAGTCGGATCGGGGCAATATCTTTCCAATCGATGCAGGAAATGCATAGGTGAAGGGCGAATATGTTCATGACAATGCCGAAAAGGAGAACATCACGATGAACGATATGCAAAAGCTGCTGACCATCCTTCGCGACGTAAACGAGGATGTGGACTTTGAGACCGAAAAGGCGCTGGTGGACGATGGGCTGATCGACTCCTTCGACATCAATGTGATGATTGGTGCGCTGGATGAAGCGTATGACATCCACATCGAGGTGGGGGACATCGAGCCGGAGAACTTCAACAGCGTGGAGGCCATTCTGGCGACGGTGAAGCGCTATCAGGAGGCCAAATGATCCGCAATGTACTGCGCTGGCTGGAGGATACCGCGCAGCGCGATCCGCAGCACATCGCCTTTGCGGATGACCAGATGGCGCTGACCTGGGAACAGGTGATGCAGCGCGCGCAGGAGATCGGCTCCTGCCTGCACCGGCTGATCCAGCCCCAGACCCCCGTGCTGGTGTATATGGACAAATCGCCGGATTGCATCGCGGCCATGCTCGGCGCGGTGTACGCGGGCTGCTTCTATACGCCCATTGACCCGGCCATGCCGGTCAGTCGCATGGAGCGGATCGTTTCCGTGCTTCAGCCGGGATGCATCCTCTGCCAGGGGCGGTACCGGGCGCAGGCGGAAGCACTGGGCAACGGGCGCAATGTGCTCACGGTGGAGGACATCGCCGCGCAGGTGGATCATGCCGGTCTGGCCGAGGTGCGCGCGCAGCATATGGACAACGACCTGCTGTATGTGCTCTTCACCAGCGGCTCTACCGGACTGCCCAAGGGCGTGGCCATCACCCACCGGTCGGTCATCGACTTTATCGAGTGGGCCTGCGAGACGCTGAATATCGATGCGGATTGCGTCTTTGGCAATCAGGCGCCGCTGTATTTTGATAATTCCGTGCTGGATATCTACTGCGCCGTCCGCATGGGCGCGGCGGTGCATTTTATTCCGCGGAAGTATTTCACCTTCCCCGGCAAAATGACGGAATACCTGTCGGAAAAGGCGATCAACACCATCTTCTGGGTGCCGTCTGCGCTGACGGCGGTGGCGAATGCGGGTGCGCTGGAGAAGTGCGTCCCGGATGGGCTGGAGCGGGTCTTTTTCTGCGGCGAAGCCATGCCCTGCAAGACCCTCAACGCCTGGCGCGCTGCGCTGCCCGAGGCGCGCTATGTCAACATGTATGGCCCGACGGAGATCACCGATGTGTGCACCTATTTCCCGGTGGCGCGCCCCTTTGCCGATGCGGAACCGCTGCCCATCGGCTTCCCCTGCGCCAATGCGCGGGTGTTCCTGGTGGACGGGGAGATCTGCGTGGCAGGCACCTGCCTGTCACCGGGGTATTACAATGCGCCGGAAAAGACGGCGGAGGTCTTCGTGCGCAATCCGCTGCGCCGGGGCATCGACGAAACGATGTACCGCACGGGCGATCTGGGCGCGTATAACGACCGGGGAGAATTGATGTTCCTGGGGCGGAAAGATTCGCAGATCAAGCGTCAGGGCTACCGGATCGAGCTGGGCGAGATCGAATGCGCCCTGTGCGCCCATCCTCAGGTGAAGGTCGGATGCTGCCTCTATGACGCGCAGACGGAGCGCATTCTCGCGGTCTATACCGGGGATGCGGAGAGCAAGCAGCTCCTGCGCGCGATGAAGGAGCAGCTGCCGAAGTATATGCTGCCGGATGCGCTGATCCAGCGGGAGGAGATGCCGCTGACGGGCAATGGCAAGATCGATCGTGTACGACTGAAAAACGAGGTCGTTGGCTGACCTCGGCGTGGAGGAGGCTGCGCATGAGCATCCTGTCCCGGGATTTCCTCATTTTGGTCACGGTGCTGACCGCAGTGAACTACATCCTGCCTGTGCGATGGCGCTGGATGGCGTTGCTGGCGGGCAGCATGGTTTTTTATGCCGGTGCGGGCTGGCAGGGGCTGGCCTATCTGGGCGTGGTGACGCTGCTGACCTGGCTGGGCGGATGGTGTCTGGGCGCGAACTGCAAAAAGGAAAAGGCCGCGTCCCAGGAGGGCGACAAGGCAGAGGCGTACCGCATCAGGCGCCGCCGCAAATGGGCGCAGGCGCTCATCGTGACTCTCGTCATCGGCGGTATGGCCGTCATCAAGTATGCCGATCTGCTCCACGCAGGGGTGAATGCGCTGTACATGGCCCTTGTGGATGGCGCGAAGACGCTGGACGCATGGTCACTCTTCGTCCCCCTGGGGCTGAGCTATTTCACCTTTCAGAGCGTGGGCTATGTGGTGGATTGCGCCCGGGGCAAGGTGCATCCGGAGAAAAATCCGCTGCGCTACCTGCTCTTTGTGTCCTTCTTTCCGCAGATCACCCAGGGCCCTATCACCACCTGGCAGCAGCTGGCGCCTCAGCTGCGCGAACCGGCGCGGTTTGAGCCGTCCGCCTTTGTGGCGGGCTTCCAGCTGGCGATGTGGGGCTATTTCAAAAAGCTGGTGCTGGCCGATCGTCTCGCCACGGTGACGGACTACATCACCAGGGGCAAGGCGATGCCCGGCTGGCTCATCCTGCTGGGTGTGGCGCTCTATACCATCCGCCTCTATGCGGATTTCTCCGGCGGCATGGATGTCATTCGCGGCGCGGCGAAGATGCTGGGCATCGACATGGCGGAGAACTTCCGCCGGCCGTTCTTCTCCACCAGCGTGGCGGAATACTGGCGGCGGTGGCATATCTCTCTGGGCACATGGTTCCGCACCTACCTGTTCTACCCGCTGACGACCTCGCGCTTCGGCCTGGCACTGTCCCGCGGGGGACAGAAGCTCTTCGGCAAGAAGGTCGGACGCATGCTGCCCGGCGCGATGGCGACCTTCATCATCTTCCTGCTCATCGGCATCTGGCATACCGCCAACTGGAACGCCGTGATCTACGGGGCGTATTTCGGCGTGCTGCTCAGTGCGGCGCTGCTGATCGAGCCGCTGCTGAAAAAGCTGCGGACGCGCCTGCACATCCCGGTCAAGAGCTGGTGGTGGAAGGGCATCGGGCTCATCCGCACCTGGCTGATGATCCTCCTGCCGCAGTATTTCGCCTTCACCGCCGGGCCGGAAAAGGGCTGGGGGCTGCTGTGCGCGACCTTCCGCAACTGGACGTTCACCGGCGCGGCAAAGGCCGTCAGCGCCGTCATGGATCCGCTGGAATGGTACATCGCCCTGATCGCGATGGGCATCGTGTTTGTTGTGGATCTGCTGTGTGAGCGCAAGGTGGATGTCAATGGGCGGCTGGCGCGCGGGAGCTTCCTCATCCGCTGGCCGATCCTCATCGCGCTGATCATGGCGACGCTGGTGTTCGGCTGCTACGGCGCGGGCTTTGATGCCTCCGCGTTCCTGTATACGCAATTTTAAGGAGGGTCAAGGTTGGCACGAATGAAAAAGATCATGGGCTTCTGGCTGCGGCTGGCGGCCTTCATGCTGCTGCTCCTCCTGACGATGGGCTATACGGTGTATGTCCTCACCCCCAAGCATGATTACGGCATATGCCCGATCACCAACCTGTATCAGCAGGAGGCGGACACGGTGGATGTCCTCGTGCTGGGGACGAGCTGTGGATATTCGGGCGTGAACACCAATGTGCTCTGGACGGAATACGGCATTGCGGTGTATAACCTCTGCGGTGCTGAGCAGCCCTACTGGATCAGCTACTATTATCTGGAGGAGGCGCTGAAGACGCAGACGCCCAAGCTGATCCTGGTGGACGCGAAGGCCTCCATCTATCAGGATGACTATTCCAAGCGCGGCCGGACGATCCTGTCCACCTACGGCATCCGCTCGCTGATCACGCGCATGAATGCCATTGCGGCCTGCGTCAGGGCGGAGGATTTCCTCGACTATGCCCTGGCCTTCCCCAAGCTGCACAGCTATTACAGCAATGTGAAGGCGGAGAACTTCGTCTATCCGCCGACGAACAGGGGACGCGGCGCGCACTGGAAGGGCTATATCGAGATGGACGCGACGCAGCAGCACGAGCGGCCGTCTCTGGTGTGGACGAACACCCGGCGCACCATCAATGCGCGCCAGAAGACGTATTTTGAAAAGCTGCTGACCCTCGCGCAGGCGCATGACATCCCCGTGATGCTGGTGGGCTTCCCGAATCCGGATTACGAGAACGACCACATGTACTTCAACACCCTGTGGAGCATCGCGGAGGAATACGGCATCCGCTGTGTGAATTACAACGATCCCGAAGAGGATCTGGATCTGCGCTATGCGTCGGATTTCGCGGACTGGCAGCACCTGAACGTCAAGGGCAGCGTGACCTTCTCGCGCCGCCTGGGCAGCGATCTGCGCGATATGTTCGACCTGCCCGACCGCCGGAACGATCCGGCCTATGATACCTGGCAGCAATGCGCGGACGACTGGTATGCCAAGTATCCCCAATACGCCCCGAAGGAGGAATAAACAATGGTCGGCAATGTGCTGGAATATCTGGAGCATGCGGCGGTCACATGGCCGGATCGCGTGGCATTCGCGGACGAAAAGGAGCACCTGACCTTCGCCCGGCTGGAGGACACAGCGCGCCGGGTCGGCACGGCGGTGTCGGCGCATGCGCAGCAGCGTCAGCCGGTGGCGGTGGTGATGACGGACCGCAGCGTGCGCTGTGTGGCCGGGCTGCTGGGCGTGACGTATGCCGGCTGCCCCTATGCGCCGCTGGATGCGGCCATGCCGGCGGAGCGGCTGCAGATCATCCTTGATCAGCTGGAACCGGCGGCCATCCTTTGCGATGCGGACACCCGTCAGGTGGTGGAAAGCGTCCGCACGGCTTGTCCGGTGATCCTGTATGAGAAGGCAGCGGCATCCGAACGGGACGACGCGCGCCTGGCGGACATCCGCAGCCGGGACAGCGTGTATGACATCCTCTCCATCCTCTTCACCAGCGGCTCCACCGGCGTCCCCAAGGGCGTGGCGCAGAGCCAGTTCAGCTATGTGATGTACACCGAGGCCACGGTGGACAAGTATACCTTCACCCATGATACGGTCTTTGGCAATCAGTCCCCGTTCTTCTATGCCAATTCCATCATCGATATCTTTCCGCCGCTTATGCTGGGCGCGAGGGTGTATATCCTGCCTGCACGCTGCCTGTCCTTCCCGCGCATGCTGGTGGAACAGCTCCGCGAGCAGCATATCACCGAGCTGACCATGACGCCCTCGAGCTATGTCAAGGCGGCGCAGGCCGGTGTGCTGGCGGAGAACAGCCTGCCCGAACTGGAATACATCATCCTTTCCGGTGAGGCGGCGCACTGGCAGACCCTCCAGTGCTGGATGAAGGCCGCTCCGAATGCAGGCGTGTGGAATTTCTACGGCTCGACGGAGGTGTTCTCCGTGGCGGTGTGGCGCATCGACCGTGAATTCGCCGAGGATGAGGTCATCCCCGTGGGCGTTCCCTTTGCCCCGGTGGAGGTACTGATCCTGGATGAGGACGGTCAGCCCGTTCTGCGCGGCGAGCGGGGGGAGATGTTCATCAGCAATCCCTGGCTGTGCTCCGGCTATTACCGGGACGAAACGCGCACGCAGGCGGCCTTTACGGTGGATCCGCTGGGACGCGGCTATCACACCCGGTATTACCGCACGGGCGATATCGGCTGCATCGGTCAGGATGGCGTGCTGACTGTGCTGGGCCGCAAGGACAGCCAGATCAAGCGCGCGGGCTACCGCATGGAGATCGGCGAGGTGGAGGCTGCACTGCACAGCATCCCCGGCTGGGAGAACGGCTGCGTGCTGTATGACCGGGAGAGCGGCAAGCTCTGCTGCTTCTGGGAAGGTGCGCTGGGGCAGAAGGAAATCCAGGCGGCGCTGAAGAAGCAGCTGCCCCGTTACGCCCTGCCGGATACCTACATCCATGTGGATGAAATGCCCTACACGGCGAATATGAAGATTGATCGCGTCCGGCTCAGGAAGATGATGCAGGCTTGATCGCATGCGGCGGAGGAGAGATGCTTCCGCCGCTTTTTATGTTGCGCATTCCTGTTTGATAATGCGCGCGGAGTATGGTATAATGGGCGTATCATCCGCCGGCGGATCGTGCCGGAGAGAAAATGGAGTTGAATGAAAATGGCAGCATATCTTTTTGTGCATTTCACGGGAGAAAAACCCGGCGGCGAACAGGTGTATTTCGCCGTCAGCCGCGATGGCCTGCACTGGCAGGATCTCCATGGCGAACAGCCCGTCCTGCGCTCGGATCTGGGTGACAAGGGCGTCCGCGATCCCTATATCGTGCGGCATCCCGTGACGGGCATGTATCACCTGATCGCGACGGACCTGTGCATGCACGCCCGTCAGCATGACTGGAACGGCGCTGTGCATGCCGGCAGCCGCGACGTGATCATCTGGGATTCGCCCGACCTGGTGAACTGGTCTGCGCCGCGTGCGGTGACGGTCGCGCCGGAGGGGGCCGGATGCGCCTGGGCGCCCGAGGCGGTCTGGGATGCCGACAAGCAGGCCTTCCTGCTGTTCTTCGCCTCCTATACCGAGGAGGCGGATGGCGGACGGCATCGCATCTATGCGGCCTATACCGCGGATTTCGTCACCTTCGAGCTGACCTTCAAGTACATCGAGCGCGCGTGCAGCGTCATCGATACCACCATCGTGTGGGAAAACGGCATGTACTACCGCTTCTCCAAGAATGAGGTGAGCAAGCACATCCAGGTGGATCAGGGCGCACAGCTGACGGGCGACTTCACGCTGGTGGACTGCCCCGTGCTGGATGCCATGCCCGGCCTGGAAGGCCCGGAGTGCTATCAGCTGCCCGATGGCCGCTGGTGCCTGATCTGCGACCAGTATGCGGCCGGCAAGGGCTATCTGCCCATCCTCATCGATGACCTGACCCGCATGGATCCCAAGCCCATGCAGCCCGGCGAATACGACCTGGGGCATGCGCTCAAGCGCCATGGCGGCGTGCTGCAGATCGATGACGAGGCGTATGAGCGCCTGGTGCGGCATTACGGCCTGTGACGGAGGACAAAACGGATGTACACGCTGGATCTGCGCCGGATGGCGCCGAAAATGATCGAACCGCTGGGGGAGAAGTTCTCCGGATGCGCGCCGGATGGCCGGGAGATCGGCTTCACCAATTATTACATGACCCGCAAGGACTGCGGCGCATCCGGTATGAGCCCCTTCTACGGCATCAGCGGCGAAATGCATTATTGCCGCGTGTCCCCCGACCAGTGGGAGGACGCGGTCATCAAGATGAAATGCGGCGGCATCAACATCATCAGCACCTATGCGTTTTGGATCGTCCACGAGGAGGAGGAAGGCGTCTTCCGCTTCGATGGCTGCCGCGATGTGCGGCGCTTCCTGAGCATCTGCCAGAAGCACGGGATGATGGTCATTATGCGGATGGGGCCGTTCTGCCACGGCGAATTCCGCAATGGCGGCCTGCCGGACTGGCTGTATGGCAAGCCCTATGACGTGCGCGACACCGATCCGGGATTCCTGGAGGCGGTGCGGCGGTATTTCCGCGCCATGCACGCGCAGATGGACGGATACTACTACGCGCAGGGCGGATGCATCATCGCCGCGCAGATCGAGAATGAATACCGGCATTCCTCCGCACCGTGGGAGATCACCACGGGCATTTCGTCCGAATGGGTCAATGGCGGGCATTCCGGGGAGGAATATCTGCTGGCCCTCAAGCGGATCATGCAGGAGGAGGGCATCGTCACGCCGTTCTATACCGTCACGGCCTGGGGCGGTGCGGTCACGCCGGTGGAGGAGGCACTGCCCTTGTGGGGCGGGTATTCCTACTGGCCGTGGATCTTCTACAACAAAACGGGGCCGCATCCCGCGACGGATTCCTACATCTACCGCGACTATCATAACAATGCCGTCGCCTGGCCGGGCGAAACGCTGACCTATCCGCCGGAATCGCGTCCCTTTGCCTGCTGCGAGATGATGGGCGGCATGATGTGCTCCTACAACTACCGCTTCCAGCTGGATATGCGTGCGGTGGATGCCATGGCCAACATCAAGCTCGGCAGCGGCTGCAATCTCCTGGGGTATTACATGTACAAGGGCGGCACGCATCCCACCGGCCGGCGGACACCCTTCCTCAACGAGGGGCAGGTCAGCAAGCGCAGCTATGATTATCAGGCGGCACTGGGGGAATTCGGCCAGGTGCGGGAGAGCTACGGCAGGCTGAAGGCGCTGCATGCCTTCTGCCAGACCTTCTCCGGCCTGCTGGAGGAAACGAAGACCGTCCTGCCGGAGCACCTCGCGGCCCTTCAGCCTGAGGATCTGACGCCCCTGCGCTTTGCCGTGCGCGTCAAGGGGGACAGCGGCTTCCTGTTCGTGAACAATTTCCAGGATCACATCGATATGCACGACCGTCACGGCGATGAAGTATGCCTGCAGCTGCCCGGCGGGGATGTGACGTTCCGCTTTGACATCGCGGCGAGGGAAAACGCCGTGCTGCCCTTTGGGGTGATGCTGGGGGATGTGCGGCTGGATCTGGCTACCGCCCAGCCGATCACACATATCGGCAGCACCTGGTTCTTCATGGCGCCGGATGGCATGCAGCCTGTGTATGTGATCGGCGGACGCGAATACGCCGTCCAGCCCGGTGAGACGCTGACGGTGGATGACCTGTGCATCGTCACGCTGACGCGTGCGCAGAGCTGCGGCTTCAGCGTGTATGGGGGAGAGGCGTACCTGTGCGAGCAGCCGCTCCTGTGGGACGGCCAGAACCTGACGGTGGAAACCGAAACCGGCACGGCTGTCGTGCGGCACTGGGAAAAAGGCGCGTGGCATGCGCGCGTGCTGGGACAGGCGCATCCGCAGCAGGACGCGGCCTTCCGCCAGACCGGCGTCGGACGCTATGTGGTGGATGTGCCGCAGGAGGCGCTGACCGGGCATAAGCAGGTGCTGCTGCGCGTCACCTATCGCGGCGATATCGGGCATGCGTTCATCAACGGGCAGATGATCAGCGACAATTTCAGCAATGGCGCGGTATGGGATGTCCGCCTGGACTGTTACCGCGAGGAACTCCAGCGCGATCCGCTGACGATCTACATCACCCCCATCAAGGAGCACGTCACGGTGGATGTATCCTCCGCGATGGCCGGGCGGATGGAGAAGGCCGATGGCCTCAAGGCGGAATTGATCCGCGCAGAGATCGTGCAGGTGGACGAGCTGGAAGGGTGAAGCGGCTCTCCGCCGTTCCACCAAAATAAACGAAATCTCCCTCCGGAATCATCATGGTTCCGGAGGGAGGCATTTTTTACAGGCTGCCGACGGACAGCAGATCGCCCGAGGCGGTGCTGTACAGGAGCATATCCGTGCCGTGGAAGGCCAGGGACACCTCTGTGTCGATGGGGAAGTCCACACTGCCGAAGATCACGCTGGTGACGATCTCGCCGCCCAGGCGCAGCTTGACGGTGGTCTCCATGCCGGAGGGCAGGGTCGAGTAGACCGAGGCCTTCACGTCGCTGCCGGGGGCGATGGAGATGAACTCCGGGCGCACGCCCAGGGTGACTTCCGCCGGGATGTCGCCCAGGGGCTTGTTGCTGGTGAAGGTGCGGGTCAGCCCGCAGAACTGCACCTCGCAGGCGTTTTCGCCGGTCTTGCGCGCCGTGCCCTTGAGGAAGTTCATCGTGGGGCTGCCCATGAAGTCCGCCACGAAGAGGTTCGCGGGGCGCAGATACATCTCCAACGGCGCAGCGTACTGCTGCAGCAGGCCCTTTTCCATCAGGCAGACCTTGGTGGAGAGGGTCATGGCTTCCAGCTGGTCATGGGTGACGTAGACGAAGGTGGAATCCGTGTCCACATGGAGGCGCTTGAGCTCGGTGCGCATCTCGGTGCGCAGCTTGGCATCCAGGTTGGACAGCGGCTCGTCCATGAAGAGCACCTTGGGGTTGGGCGCCAGGGTGCGGGCGATGGCCACACGCTGCTGCTGACCGCCGGAAAGCTCGCTGGGATAGCGCTTTTCGAATTCCTCGATCTTCAGCATCTTCAGCAGCTCATTGACGCGCTCGCGGATGCGCTTTTTGTCCCACTTCAGGTTCTCCAGGCCAAAGGCGATGTTCTGGTAGACCGTCATGTGCGGCCACAGGGCGTAATTCTGGAAGAGGAAGCCCACATCGCGCTTGTTTGGGGGGACGTTGATGCCCTTTTCGGCGGAGAAGACGGTGACGCCGTCGATGAGGATTTCGCCCTCGGTGGGGGTCTCCAGGCCGGCGATCATACGCAGCGTGGTGGTCTTGCCGCAGCCGGACGGGCCCAGCAGGGTGATGAAGGAGCGCGTGGGGATCGTCAGGTTCAGGTTGTCCACCGCGACGAACTTGCCAAAGCGCTTCGTGACATTTTTCAGGATGATCTCAGGCATGGCTTAACCTCCTACGCCTTTGTCGATGGATGCGCCGGTGAGCTTGTTCACGGCGAAATTGACCAGCAGCACGACCACGATGATCAGCAGGTTGATCGCGTTGCCGAACTGGGCCCAGCCCTTCTCGGAATACTGCATGAGCATGGTGGTCAGCAGCGTATTGCTGGTGGGGACCAGCAGCACGAACAGGGACAGCTCGCGCATGCAGGACACCATCGGCAGCAGATAGCCGGAGAGGAAGCTGCTCTTCTGGATGGGGAAGATGATGCGGAGCATCCGCTTGTACCACGGCACGCCGACGATGACGGCGGCCTCCTCGATCTCGCCGGACAGCTGGAGCATGGCGTTCACGCCCGAGCGGGATGCAAAGGGCAGATATTTCACCGAGCCGACCAGCGCCAGCACCATGAAGCCCTGCAGGCCCGGCACGCGGGTGCTCATGGCCAGGTAGATCGCGCCGAAAGCCAGCGACGGCATCAGGTACGGGAAGAAGGACAGGTTGCTGACCAGGGTGGCCAGCTTGCTGTTGCGGCGCTTGACGATGCCATAGCCCACCAGCACGCCGCAGGTGCCTGCCACCAGCGCGCAGGTGATGGCCAGCAGCAGGCTGAAGCCCAGCGCCTTGAGCACCTTGGTGCTCAGCAGGATGCCGGTGGAGTCGCCCTGGTCCAGGTAATCCAGATTAGTGCCGATCCAGAAATCCAGCGTCATGTTGGACAGGGAGTAATCACCCGCCTTGATGATGATGGATTCCAGCGCGAAGGTGATCAGCGGCACGACGGCCACCAGGATCATCACGATGGTGAGGATGATGGCGATGGGCCGGTTGAAGTGGCGCAGATTCACCAGGGAGATCTGGGAGGACTTGCCCGTGACGGTGGTGTAGCTCTTGCGGCTGCCGGTGATCTTCTGGTTGATGGCCAGGATCGTCACGCCGAAGACGATCATCACCGCCGCGATGATGTAGCCCTGACCGGGATAGTTGTTGATCAGCGACATCATCTTGGTGGAGAGGACGTAATACCGGACCGGACTGCCCAGGAACACCGGCACGGAGTAGGCGCTCATGGAGCTGGCGAAAACCAGCAGGAGCGTGGAGAGCAGGGCCGGCTTGACGATGGGCAGCGTGATGCGCAGCATCGTGCGCCAGCGCGGCGTCTTGAGGATGGTGGCGGCTTCCTCCAGGTTGGCATCCATATTGCGCAGGATGCCGCCGATGAGGATGTAGGCAAAGGAGGCATAGTGCAGGCCGAGCACCAGCGCGATGGGGAAGAAGCCATACACGAACCACTCGGGCATGTACACCCCGAACACCGCTGCCATGATGCCGTTAGAGGTGCCGGCGCCCACGTTGACATTCTTGAAGAAGGTCTGCCAGAAGGTCGCCAGCGTCCACGCGGGCATGATGTAGGGGAAGACGAAGACGGTCGAGATGAATTTCTTGTACTTCAGGTTGGTGCGCGTGATGAGCCAGGCCACCGTGCCGCCAAAGAGGATGGCGATGAAGGACGCCGTCAGTGCCACGGCGAGCGTGTTGAGCAGCGGCTCGTAGAAGGTGAGCTGACTATACTGATATTTGGCGGTGGCGAAGATCTGTTTGAAGCTGTACAGGGAGAAGGAGCCCACAGGGAGCTTGGTCGCGCGGACTTCCTTGCCCGCATGCACCGTGACGGTCTCCAGGAAGAGGAGGATCAGCGGATACAGCGTCAGCACACAGAGCACCACACAGAATGTGACCAGGATGATATTGGCCGGTTTGCTGAAGAAGGCACGCACACGCGCGCGCTGCTTAGCAGAGAACGGATTGCTCATAGGTTCACCTCAGCTTTTGCAGGATCGGGGGGATCATGGCTGAAAAAGGGCTGTAAAGCTGCCGCTTTACAGCCCGGGAGCACATGAACGGGGAGAAACTTACTGCAGGTACATGTTGACGAAGGCGTAGACGTCCTCATAGTGGTCGAGGATGAACTCGGGGTCTTCCATGACCAGGGAAGCCTTCCAGTCCGCCAGGGGCAGGTCGCCCTCCAGAGGAGCGATCTCAGTGTTGGTGGAGTAAGCGCCGATGGACTTGCCCCAGGGCTTGAAGCCGTCCGCACCCATCAGGTACTCGATGAAGAGCATCGCGGTGTAGGGACGCTGGGCATTGGCGGACACCATGGCATACATGGGATACATGAAGCCGGAGAAGGGCTCGATGGGGGTGCCGGTCTCAGCGGCCTGATACTGGCCGACGGTCAGGTTCTCGGTGTAGACGGAGGAGGAACGCAGCTTGGACAGCACGAACAGGCCGACCTTGCCCTGCGCGGTCTCCTGGGAGACTTCCTCGGCCAGGGTCGTGTCGGACTTGCCGAACACGCAGTTGCCCAGGAACTCGGCGATCCACTTGTAGCCGGCGTTCTCGTATTCGCCCAGCTCGATCTCCTTGCCGTAGAGGTTCTTGTACGCCTCAGCCAGCTTCGTGGACCATTCGTCATTGGTCAGCATCACCAGGAAGTTCATGTTGACCTGCTCCTGGTCGGGGGACTTGAAGACGATGTTGCCCTTGAACTGCTCTTCCGTCAGCTGCCACACGTTGGTGATGGCGGGGACGTTGTCGCCCTTGTTGTTCCAGATGAAGACCTTGTTGATGAACTGCTGGATGAGGGGATTCTGATCACCCTCGGCGATCTGGTCCTTGACGGATGCAGGCACGAAGTTGACCAGGTAGCCCTGGGCGATGGCCACATCCTGCAGGGACGCGCCGTCCTGGATCATGACCATGTCAGCGCCCTTCACCTTGCCGCCGATCTCGTTTTCCAGCTTGGTGTAGATCTCCTGATCCTTCAGGTTGCTGCCTTCGATGGTGATGCCGTACAGCTGGCCGAAATTCTCCGCAGCGGTGACGATACGGCTGGTGTTGCCGTACACCACGAAGGTGCCTTCCTCAGCCAGCGCCTTGGCGACCAGCTCGTCATGGGTCATGGATTCGGCCGCCTTGGCCAGATCCGCCACGGATTCCGCCATGGCGCAGGTGCCTGCCAGCATCATCAGGGCCAGCAGCAGGGAAATGAGTTTCTTCATACAGGGAAACCTCCTTACCATATTGAACGAACGAATGCCGTTGCCTATAATATACTCTTTTAAGGCCAGATTGTCAATTTGTTTCGGCAATAAAATGGAGAGAAAGTGAACGGGAAGGCGTCCGTCCGCCCCTGCGGAAAATCCTGACCCTCGTTTTGCCCCCCATGACTACCGTTTTGACTACCACAGCATGTTATTTCTGGTCATTTCAGCGCAGATGCGCAAGCTGCGATGATACAACAAAACCCCTGCAATCCTTGGAATTGCAGGGGTTTCAAGCGTACGCCCGGCAGGATTCGAACCTGTGACCTTCAGAGTCGGAGTCTGACACTCTATCCAACTGAGCTACGAGCGCTCACAACGGATATCATACCACAGAAGGGGCGGAAAATCAAGGGGTGAAGGCTGTTTCTTTTCGGCGGAAGCGCGCGATGCGGAAGCAAGGATCCGCCGCAGTTGTGAACAAAATGAAAAAAATGCAAAAAGACAGGCTGCAGGGGCAAACACCTTTGCAATTTGGCGAGAAATATGCTACAATGATGACAAATATTCCTGTCTGCATGAAAGGAGGCGTTCCCGCCGTGCATCAGCCCATATCCCGTTCGTTTGCCGCGCTGTTCATCGCGGTGATGCTCCTGTGCGCTGTGACCGTTGCAGGCACGCTGTTCCAGCAGGCGTCCACCGCGGAGGAGATCACGCAGGTGTCCGCCAATCTGGAGGCCGTCTCGCAGCGGCTGAAGAAGCAGCAGGTGGAGTATGCCCAGGTGCAGGAGAAACTGCCGCAGGTGCAGGCGGAGCTGGCGCTCATGCAGCCCCAGGCGGATGAGATCCAGACCGAAGAAAAGGAACTGCGACAGCAGCGGAAGGATCTGCGTGCGGAAAACGCAGCCCTGGCGGAGGAGATCGCGCAGCTGCAGGCGCAGGTGGCGGAGGCCGATGCGGAAGCCGCCCAGACGGCGGAGACCATCGACCACCTGAATGACGCCCTTGCGCAGCTGCAGGCCGGTATGCCCCTGGCGGAATGAGTCATCTGCGCGTCCGTGCGGCGCGTTGAATAATTCGATCATTGAAGGAGGAATCCACTTATGGACCAGAACGAACAGAAGGCATCTGTCCCTGTCACTCAGCCCGAAGCAGCGGCTAAGAAGAACGCGCCCCTTATCGCGCTGATCGCTGTGCTGGTGGTGGCTGTTGCGCTGATCGTGGTGCTCTTTGCCCGCTCCAACAACCTGAACTCCCAGCTGGATAACCTGAACAATGAGCTGACGTCCACCAATGCGACCCTGCATCAGACCGTCACCGACAAGGAGGCCGTCCAGGCCCAGCTGACCGCTGCGGAGGCGGATCTGCGCGAGGCCAAGCTGACCCTGGAAGAATCCACCCAGAAGGTGGCGGAACTGGAAGGCCAGCTGACCACCCTGACCGAGGAAAACAACGCCAACAAGGCGCAGATCGCCGTCCTGACGGCGGATCTGGAGACCGCCAAGGCCAACAAGGCCGCCGCGGAGGTCTACCTGGCCGATGTGGAGACCAGCATCCAGATGGCGCTGGCGGCCCTGAACGGCGAGACCTATGTCCCCGAAACCTCCGAGGAGCCCGAAGTCGTGGCTGAGCCCGTGGCCGAAGAGCCTGTGACCGAGGAGCCCGTGGCTGAGGAGCCCGTGGCCGAAGAGCCCGTCACCGAAGAACCCGTCACCGAAGAGCCCGTGGCCGAAGAGCCTGTTGCTGAGGAGCCCGTGGCCGAAGAGCCCGTCACCGAAGAGCCCGTCACCGAAGAGCCCGTGGCCGAAGAGCCTGTTGCTGAGGAGCCTGTGACCGAGGAGCCCGTGGCTGAGGAGCCTGTTGCAGAGGAGCCTGTTGCTGAGGAGCCCGAAGTGCCTGCTGAGCAGCCCGTGGTTGTCGATGAGGTCGTCGGCGAAGTGAAGACTGCGACGGCGAAGGGCTTCAATGGCGATGTGACTGTGACCGTCACCCTGAATGCGGATGGTACCATCGTCGCCCTGACGGTGGATGTTTCCGGCGAGACCGTCGGCTATGGCCAGAAGTGCGGCAAGGCGGACTTCCTGGATCAGTTCATCGGTCTGACCCTGCCCGTGGCGCTGACCACTGCGGACGTCCCCGGGATCGACGCTGTTTCCGGCGCCACCGTGACCTCCCAGGCCATCATCGATGCGCTGAACAGCCTGGTCGCGGAGTGACGATCTCTCCCCACACAACACATAGCCCCCGAGCCGCATATGGCCCGGGGGTTTTCTCAAGAAAGGAGTTGCCAAGCATGAAACGATGTCTTTGCCTGCTGCTCTGCCTGCTGATGTGCCCCTTTGCGCTGGCGGAAAGCGAATTCAAGGAGGAAGCGCTGCGCCAGATGGAGAACATCAGCACCTACCTGGAGCCGGGTACGTCCAGCACCGTGTACCGCCTGGTGAATCAGCCCTACCGCGGCCAGGTGGATGCACCGTATGACGGCTACCTGGTGGCGTATGTGGATTTCGTGACCCTGCCGGATCATGGCGTGACCCTTCCGCGTCTGCTGATCTCCATCGAGGCGTATGAGCCGGTCTCGGCGGACGCGATGCGCGTCACCGTCGGCGGCAAGGCGTATACCTTCGCCGTGCAGGGCGATCAGTCCGAATACGACGATGTGTATATGGAGGATTACGCCGTGTGCCTGAGCGCGGCCAGCCTGCCTCTGCTGAAGAACATCGCCCAGCAGAAGAAGGACAAGCCCGTCACGGTGGAGTTCCTCGTGCAGGACGAGGTGATGTTCGCAGGCGAGGTGGTCATTCCCGGCGCGGAAGCTGCCACGCTCTACGATGCCTTCATCAACTGTGGCGGCAAGCGGCAGGATCTGACCTGGTTTGACGAGATCTGGCCGCTGATCACCGATGCGAAATGATCCGCAGGCTGCCAAATTATAAGCTGTTCGCGTCAGATGCTCGCCGTCGGCAGACTGCAAATCGAAAATCGGCGACATACGCGGCGATTTTCGGGCGATCTTGCTTGCAATAATCGCTTCATCACACGGAGGAACGGCCGTCAGGCTGCTTGTAGCCCTGACAGTGACGGAGTGCAAAACTCAAAAAAGTGGCTTTCGCCACTTTTTTGATACCCTGCGGAACGAGCATTCATCGTGCCCGTTCCGCTTTTTGTATGCTCATCTTTGGTCCGTTCCGCAGTGAAACAGGCAGTCCACCGTCAATGGGCGGCGCTGTTGCCTTCGATCTCCTCCAGCTGCTCATACACGCGCAGCATTTCGCCGACGCTCCACGCCTGTGCGAAGCATCCGCGGGACGCCGAGGGCGTCAGGCCGTCGTAAATTTCGGGCAGCTGACCGATGCAGCCCTCGTGCAGGGCGGCCTCCATGGGGGCGAGCGCCTCCCGGACGTCCGCCGCGGCCTGCCGGGTATGCCCATGCACCTTCAAATACGCCGAATAGTACGCGCCCAGCGGGAAGACCCACACCGTGCCCTGATGATAGGCCATGTCGCGTACCTTCTGTTCGCCGCTGTAGACCGGGTGGAACTGCGCATCCTCCGGCGAGAGCGTCCGCAGGCCGCAGGGCGTGTACAGGTGCGCATACACCGTATCCAGCACGGCGCGCTCCTGCTCCGGGGTGAGCATGGTGAAGGGCTGCGTCAGCGCCCAGATCTGATTGCAGCGGATCTGCTCATCCGCCGCCGTGCCGGAAATGACATCGCGCAGGCAGGCTTTGTCCGCCATCCAGAACGCATCGACGAACGATGCGCGCACCTGCCCGGCCAGCTCGGCGTAATCCCGGCGATCCAGCCCCATTTCCTCCGCCAGCGCATCCATCACGCGCAGCGCGCTGTACCAGTAGGCGTTGATCTCCACGGGCTTGCCGTGACGCGGCGTCGGCAGGATCTCTCCCACGCGCACGTCCATCCACGTCACCTGATCCAGCCCTTCGCCCGCGCAGATCAGCCCATCGGCATCCATGTGAATGCCATGCTGCGTCCCCTTGCGGTAGCAGGCGATGATATGCTCCAGCACCGGCCAGGCTTCCCGGGCGAAGTCCAGGTCATCCGTCTTGCGCACATACTGCCAGAGGACGTTCACCATGAGCAGCGCCGCATCTGCCGTGTTGTACATCGGCTGCGATTCGCCCTCAGGGAAGAGGTTCGGCACCAGGCCATCCTTTTCATAGGTCAGGAAGGTCCGCAGGATGCTCTTTGCATCCTTGAAGCGTCCGGCGGACAGCGTGCAGCCTGCCATGGCGATCATCGTGTCGCGTCCCCAGTCGCCAAAGAAGGGGTAGCCGGCCAGCAGCGTCTTGCCGCCGGTGGACGCACGCAGCGCCACATAGGCATCCGCCGCGCTGACAAGCTGGAGCGCCGTGGCATCCGTCAGGCCGGAAAGCCCGCGCAGGATCGTCATGCGCGTCCGGTGCGCCTGGAGGATCGCCTCGGCATCCATGTCGCACGGCACATCGGAGAACACCGCCCAGAGGGTGCGCTTTTCACCCGGCGCAACGCTGATGCTGATGCTGCATGCGCTGCCCGTCAGGCCGAAACCGGGGCGGCCGTCCGGCGCATCATGACGGTAGGCATGCATGGCGTAGCGCGCAGGCTCCTGCTGGATGGCGCCGTTGGTGCGGACACGGATCGCGGTATCATTGGTGATGATGCAGCCCTTGCCCCACCGGATGGGCCAGCGGCGCTGGGGCGCTTCGCCCTTGGGGAAGCCCAGCACAAAGGGGCGGATGCGCAGCTCGCAGGGCGATGCGGTGCGGTTCTCCACCGTGTAGCGGATCGCCACGGCATTCTGCCCCTGCGCCATGGCGGCCTCACGGGTGACGCATACGCCGCGTGCGTCATAGCGCCAGCAGGGGACATCCTCCACCGTCAGGGAGGACAGCAGGCGATAGCCCTCCTCGGGGGGCGTGCCGTCGCCGAATTGCTGGGTGGAGAGGAATTCCTCCCGACCGGCATGGGAAAGGGTCTCCTGCAGGCGCGCCAGAAGCGCCACGCGGTCATTGGGCGCGGTGCGCGCAGAAACGAGCAGCCCCTGATCCGCCCGCGTCATGGAAAACGCGGCCGACAGCGAACTGTATCCGCCAAGGCCATTGGTCAGCAGGAAGCAATTCTCCTGCGCGCGCATGAGGGTCGGCATATCCTGCCGTCCATAAACAAATTTCACGGTTGCGTCCTCCATTCCGGGGTGATGATGCAGGGGCTGCTGCATTTTAGTTGGCAAAGGTGTCCATGTCGATCAGCTGGCCGCCCTGCACGCGGGATTCCTCTGCGGCCAGCGCCACCAGATGGCTCTCCACGCTGCGGCCGATGGTCGTCATGGCGGTGGGCATGGGCTTGCCCTCCAGCACGTCCAGATAGTCCCCGACCATGCGGATGTCGCCGCCGCCATGCCCGGACAGATCCGTCGTCATCTTGCGGATGTCATACGTTTCCTGTTCGCCGCCAAAGGGCATCATCGTCACCAGCTGCTTCTCCATATCCGCATAGATCTCGCCCTTGGTGCCCATCAGGCGGATGCAGCGTCCGCCCGTGGCGGAGAAGGCGGACATGGTCAGCACGGCGGTGGTATCATCCGCCAGCTGGAGGCTGACCACCTGATGATCCACCACGTCGTTGTTCATGCGATAGACGCAGCGGCCGTAATCGCCCGTGGCGAGCGCCTCGCGGATTTTCTCCTCCGTGGGTTCGGGCGCCACGACATTGACCGGCCAGCAGTCGCCGCAGCGGTGATACAGGTCAAGGTAGTACCGCTGGGCCTGATAGGGGCAGGTGGCGGACACGGGGCAGTCCTCCGAGCAGCGCTCCGGCGCGCCCTGGGGTATGTTCTCATGGCGGAAATGCGTCAGGTGGCCAAAGGACGTGACCTTCTCGCAATGCTTGCCCGTCAGCCACAGCAGGATGTCCATATCATGGCAGCACTTGGCCAGGATCATGGGCGTGGTGTCCGCCGCCACATGCCAGTTGCCGCGCACGAAGGAATGCGCCTGATGCCAGTAGCCCACACGCTCGATGGCTTCAATGTTCATCACATCGCCGATGCGCCCCTGGTCGATCAGCTGCTTGATGGTCTGGTAGAACACGGTGTAGCGCAGCACATGGCACACCACGACGTTCAGGCCCTTTTCCTCCGCGAGGGAGGCGATGTGGCGGCATTCCTCAGCGGTGCGCGCCGCGGGCTTTTCCAGCAGCAGGTGATAGCCCAGGTTCAGCGCCTGGATGGCCGGCTGATAATGGACGTCATCCGGGGTGCAGATGAAGAGCACATCCGCCAGGCGGGGGACTTGCAGCATGTGCTCCACGCTGTCAAAGCACATCTCCGCAGGGATGTTGTAGCGCTGGGCGGCCACCTGGACGCGGTCCGGGCGGATGTCGGCCACGGCGACGATCCTGGCGCGGTCGGCGAATTTCTCCAGGCAGTGGGCATAAGTCTGCAGGCCGCGCGAGCCGAGACCCGCGATGGCCACGGTGATCTGAGACATATTTGTTCTTCCTCCATATCGAAAGACTTTTTCCTTTTTCATTCGCCAAGAAAGCGGAAAATCCCTGCACGGATGCAAAAAAGCAGAGGAAGTGCAGCCAGCGGCCGCCTCAGCCCTTGAAAACCGCCGCCATCCGTCCTATAATGGACAAAAAGATGACGCAGCAAAGGAGAGATCCCCCATGAGCAAGAACATCGACTGGGCCAGCCTTGGCTTTGGATATATTCAGACGGACTATCGCTATGTCTGCCGCTACAAGGACGGCAAATGGGACGAAGGCGGCCTGGAAACGGACGCGAACATCACCCTGAATGAGTGCGCCTGCGTCTTTCAGTATTGCCAGGCCTGCTTTGAGGGCCTGAAGGCGTATTACACCCGCGACGGGCGGATCGTGACCTTCCGTCCGGAGCTGAACGCCCAGCGCATGGCGGACAGCTGCACGCGGCTGGAGATGCCGCCCTTCCCGGTGGAGAAATTCGTGGAGGCCATCAAGATGGTGGTCGCCGCCAACGCGGATTATGTTCCGCCCTATGGCAGCGGCGCGAGCCTCTACCTGCGCCCGTTCATGATCGGCACCAATCCGGTCATCGGCGTCAAGCCTGCGACGGAATTCGAATTCCGCATCTTCGCCACGCCCGTCGGCGCGTATTTCAAGGGCGGCGTGAAGCCCATTACCCTGACGGTGTCCGACTATGACCGCGCCGCGCCCCATGGCACCGGTGCCATCAAGGCCGGATTGAACTACGCCATGTCCCTGCATCCCATCATGGAGGCTCACCGCGCCGGCTTTGCGGAGAACATGTATCTGGACGCGGCTACTCGCACCAAGGTGGAGGAGACCGGCGGCGCGAACTTCATCTTCGTCACCAGGGACGGCAAGCTCGTCACGCCCAAGTCGGATTCCATCCTGCCCTCCATCACCCGCCGGAGCATCATGACCGTGGCGGAAAACTATCTGGGCATGCCGGTGGAGCATCGCGAGGTGCCTTTCGCCGAGGTGGAGACCTTCGCCGAATGCGGCCTGTGCGGCACGGCAGCGGTCATCAGCCCCGTCGGCGCCATCAATGACCACGGGCGCGAGATCGTTTTCCCCTCCGGCAAGGAGGAGATGGGCCCCGTGCTGACCAAGCTCTACACCACCCTGCGCGGCATCCAGATGGGCGAGATCGACGCCCCCGAGGGCTGGCTCGTCCAGGTGAAATAAGAAGAACGATCCTTCACGCCCCGGGACAGGATGAATGCACCGCCCCGGGGCGATTTCAGTGAAGGGGAATGCTGGACAAGGAGACCCGATCATGTCAGGAACCTATTACAAGCCTTGCAGAGAGCTTGATATCTGCAACGCGCTGATCGAGAAATACTTTCAGGCGCAGCAATATGAAAAGTGCTTTTCCGGGCACTTGGCACTTGCCGAGCAGGGCTATCCGCTGGCCGAATGCCAGACCGGCTACTTCTATTATGAAAGCTTGGGTGTGGAGAAAGACCTTGCAAAAGCTGTCTGCCCTGGTTTTTGACGCCCTGGGCGGATCGTCCCAGTGGGAAGCCGGAATCGTCCCGCAGGGGTGGCGGCGGATTTTTTCGCCAAATGCGGGAAAATGCCTTGACAGCCGCTGCAAACGGTGATAAAATAATCAGGTCCGGTGGTAATGACGAAGAGGTTCCACCTGTTCCCATTCCGAACACAGCAGTTAAGCTCTTCAGTGCCGAAAGTACTTGGCTGGACACGGCCTGGAAGGATAGGTCGCTGCCGGACACCATATTCCTCAGTAGCTCAATGGCAGAGCACCCGGCTGTTAACCGGGTTGTTGTAGGTTCGAGCCCTACCTGGGGAGCGCTTGGCCGATCGATGTTCGATCGGCTTTTTTTGTTGTATTCGGGCGATCAGGCGCAAAAAAGGGCGGACGCTCCGCAGAGAGAGCAGTCCGCCCTTTTATGATGCAAGGGAAGATCAGTCCGCGATGACGAGCTCCTCCGCCGCGCAGGCCTTGAGGGCTTCGTCATGCGCCACGACGCAGACCACGCCGTCCTTGGCCATGCGTTCGAGAGTGCCGCACCAGCCCAGGAGCTTTCCACTGTCCGTGGCGAGGATCTCCGCGCGCTCCTTGCGCTGGAGGTCAGCCGTCATGCCGGAGAACCAGCGGCCGTCCGCCACACGGCCCTCGTCGCGGGGGCTCATCAGCGGTTCAGTATCGGAAATGGTGGAGATGATGAACTTGTCGATGCGCTCGCCGCTGTCCACGAAGGTGCGCAGGAAGTCCGCCGCACCGCGGTACATCTGCAAGGTGCGTGCGGGGGTGGGGTCGCGGTAGGAATAGGTCCCGATGGCGGAACGCCCGGACAGCATGCCGCAGCCATACGCGCCGCCCTGCACGCGCACCACGTTCCACAGGTAGCTCAGGCTGATGATCTTGGCGGCCACGCGTGCCGAGCCATCCCATTCGCGGCCCAGATCCGCCGCGATGGTGGCATAGCTGACCTGCGCGGGGATGCGGATGCCCTGCTTGGCAGGCAGGTCGATGGTGTAGGCTGCATCGGGGGCGCAGCCTTCGCCATGGGGGATGGCCGCGATCAGGGCGGACACATCCACCGGGGCATTCGCGGTGACGGACAGCACCAGGCGCTCCTTGCAGACCGCCGCAGCCAGCTTCTGCTGGAGCAGCGCAGTCAGACCGCCGATCTTCTCGTCAAAGTGGGCAACAAAGTCATGCATCCACTGCACGCCGGAATAGCCGCTCAGCATCTCGTTCGCCGCGCCGGCAGCGGAGAAATGCGCATTCGCCGCGGTGATGGCGAGGGCATGACCGGACATGATGCACATCTGCTTGGCCTGCTCATCGGCCTGCAGGGAGATCTCGCGGATGCGGGTGGTATCGGAGAAGTCGGTGGTGGTGAGGATCTCGCAGATCAGGTCGCGTGCGATATCGAGCTTGTCCGCCATGACGGAGCAGGTGACATGCATCACGGGCGTGCAGTGGGTCAGGTCAGCGACCTTCTCCTTGGCCTCCACGCTGAAGGTCAGGCGACCCAGGTGGGTCTTGACGGCCTGCTGCAATTCCGCCGTGGTGTGCTTCGCCGTAGGCAGCACGCCCAGCAGACGGGTCAGGCTGTTCAGCGGGCAAAGATCATCGAGGATGCAGTCGCTCAGGTTGAGGTACAGGTGCAGGTGGACGATGCCGTTGGCCGCCGCCTTGTGATACAGCACGGTCACGCCATCCACGGTGGTCTCCACGGTGGGGATGACGGTCGGTTCGGGGCTGACCTCGCTCAGGTCGAGCACGGGCAGGGTCGCCAGCTGCTCGGGGGAGTCGGGGGTCTGTTGCCAGGCGTGGAGCTTCTCGTTCAGGTCGAGGATGGCCTGCTTTTCCTCCGCCGTCCAGGACGCCTGCGCCTTGGCCAGCTTGTCGGCCTCCGCCTGACGCATTTCCTCGCCCAGGGTGGTGGAGGGCAGCGTGTGCAGCACCACCATGTCGGATTCATCCAGCAGCAGGTCGTGCAGCAGCTTCTCAAAGCCGCCGTTTTCAGCCATCGCGCGGACTTCCGCCATCGTCTCGTCATGCACCAGGCAGGTCAGCGGGTCGCCGTCATGCAGCCAGGTGTTCAGCGCGTTGATGCAGCGGATGAGGCCGGCGGGCTCGTTGGGCTCGCGGACGCGGAACTCATAGCGGTTGATGCACGCGGCCAGATCAGCCTTGTCGATGCCCTTTTCGCACAGCTCGGTGCAGGTCTTGCGGATGACCTCGCGGATGGTCTCGGCGTTGGCGGGGTCGATATTGCGGACGGTCAGCGTGAAGCCGTTCTGCGCGATGGAGTCATCCACCTGCATGTTCACATCCTGGCACAGCCCGGAGGAGAGCAGCGCGCGCGTGAGGGGCGCTTCGTTCGTGCCGGCCACCACATCGGAGAGGATCTGCGCGGCGGTGGTGCGGGTCACATCCTGCCAGGTGCCGATGATCTTACCCAGGGTCAGCATGGCCTTGTTCTCCGTGCCATCCTCGGCGGACACCTCATAATACTGGGTGGTCTCGACGGCATGGGGCTGCTGCATGGCGATCTCGTGCTTTTCGTCCGAGCGCTCGAAGCGGCTGAGGTAGCCGTCGATCATGGGCAGCACGCGATCCAGCGGCACCGCGCCATCCAGCCAGATGCGGCTGTTGGAGGGGTGATAATAGCGGCGGTACATGCTCATGTACTTTTCGTAGGTCAGTTCGGGGATGACGCGCGGATCGCCGCCGGAATTGAAGCCATAGCAGTTATCCGGGAAGGTGGCGGCCAGCATGCCCTGGCTGATGACCTCATCCACGGAGGACATCGCGCCCTTCATCTCGTTGAACACCACGCCCTTGTAGGTCGGCGTGCTGTCCGCGTTCTCCATCTCGGTGTGCCAGCCCTCCTGATAGAAGATGTTGGGGTCGTGGCGGATGGCAGGGGCGAACACCGCGTCCAGATACACCTCGGTCAGGTTCATGAAGTCCTGCTCGTTGCGGGAGGATACGGGGTACATGGTCTTATCCGGGAAGGTCATGGCGTTGAGGAAGGTGTTCATGGAGGACTTCATCAGCTCCACGAAGGGCTCCTTCACCGGGAACTTATCGCTGCCGCACAGCACGGAATGCTCCAGGATATGGAACACGCCGGTGGAATCCTCCGGCAGGGTCTTGAAGGCGATGGAGAACAGCTTGTTGGATTCGCCATTATCCACCCAGCAGAGCTGCGCGCCGGTCTTGTCGTGGGACATTTCCACCAGATCGGCGTTCAGCTCCGCCACATGGCGGACGCGGGTGACGGTGAAGCCATGCAGCTTCGCTCCGGCAGTCAGGGACATAAATGGGTCACTCCTTCTGATCGTATTTCGCATACGCATATTTGGCACAAATGGTCTGTTTATGCTGATTCGATAAAGCGAACGCCTTTTCCTGCCCGAAAGGATGAGAATTTGATGAGGGCGGAGCTTCGCGACCTTTCAGATCGTCACAGACAGGGCTTTTGACACGATGGATCCATGCTTTGCAGGCATATGGGCAAAGTTTTCTACCGCATCCGGCCTTACGGCTACCTTCCCCATGAGGGGAAGCTGTCCCGAAGGGACTGATGAGGTGGACACTACGGGCAAAAACTGTCACTTGGTTGAGATACGACCCGCTTTTTTGTAAAAAAAATCCGAAAAAATTGGCCGGAAAAACTCGCCGCATCCGCCCTGCGCACGGGTGGAAAAAACACCCGCAGAGAGGGACGCTTTGTGATGATTGTAAATTGTAGGGAAGTTCCGTGACGATTCTTGACAGGGGGAGTGTTTTGAGATAGAATGTATTCAGATTTCTCTTGCCTTTTTTGAGGTGGGGGAACTGTCGGGATCGCCCGGCAGGACTGCTCGCTCCCACCGGGGCGAAGAACTGAGGTGACAAAGATGAAGCATATCCGAACGCTGCTGACGGCCGCTGTGCTGGTGCTGGCGCTGCTGCTGCCGACGCTGTGCGCCGCGCAGGAGGCTGCGGACAAGGTCTACGGCGTGTGCCTGGCGGATCAGGTGCGCCTGCGCAAACAGCCGAACACGGGCGCGAATATATGGTTCTATATCGATCGGGGGTTTGCGGCTGAGATCCTCGATGTGATCACGGATGGCAGCGGCGATCCGACCTGGTATAAGGTCAACTCCGAACATCCTGTGCCCAATGGCCGCACCTATATCGGCTATGTCAGCGCGGCGTTTTTCCGCCCCATGACGGAGCAGGAGACCGCGGATTACCTCGCCGGTCTGGGCGTGACCGTCCCGACCAAGGCGCCGGAAGCCACGGCGGAACCCGGCACCCCTGTGACGGGCATGAAGGGCGAGATCACGGCGGATGGCGTGGCGCTGCGCGATGGCGCGAGCACCGAATCCAACGTGCTGGCCCGCCTGAATGAGGGCACCGAGGTCGAGATCCTCACCGTGCCGGATCAGATCGGCGCGAAGTATTGGTATTCCGTGCGCTATAACAGCCAGGTCGGCTATGTGCAGTCCAACTACATCCGTGTGACCACGGGCGGCAGCGATACGCCCACCGCCGTGCCGACGGCGACCGCGACGCAGATGGCCACCGGCATGATCACCGCGGATGGCGTGAACTTCCGCGTCGGCCCCGGCGAAGAGTATGGCTCCATGGGCAAGCTCAACAGCCAGACCGTGGTGGAGCTGCTGACCATTCCGGATACCATCGATGCGAATCACTGGTATCTGGTGCGCTATAACGGTCAGCGCGGCTACATCCAGGCGCCGTACATCCGCGTGCTGACCCTGGGCGCGGATGCGCTGCCGGATGCAGGCGTGTACGGCTATGCGGAACTGACGCAGTCCTCCGCGAACCTGCGCGATGTCCCCGGCGGCAGCACGAAGGTGCAGTGGACGGGCAAGGGCTCCCGCCTGCGCATCACCGGCGAAGCGGTGAAGAAGGGCTCCTTTGAGTGGTATCCCGTGTATTACGAAGCCACCGCGACCATCTACTATGTCCGCGGCGACCTGATCACGGTGGTGGACCGCAACACCAGCACCGTCGTGACGCCCACCCCTGCGCCCCAGAGCCAATACGGCTATGTCATCACCACCACCTATGGCGTGAACCTGCGCATCCAGCCCGGCGGAGAGAGCGTGGATCAGATCCCGCGCAACACCATCCTGGCCTGTGTGGGTCAGCCCGTGTCCCCTAAGGACAGCGGCACCAGCTACACCTGGTATTATGTCCGCTATAACGGCATGTACGGCTATCTGCGCGGCGACTGCGTCCGCGTGTGCACCGCGACCGGCGGTGAAATGGCCGCAACGCCCACCCCGGCGCCGGAACAGACGCCCTCTGTGACGACCGTCGGCTATATCAAGCTCATCAAGGGCGGCGTGAACCTGCGCGCCACGCCCCAGGGCACCTCGAAGGTGCAGCTCCAGCGCGGCCTGATCCTCCCCGTGGTGGGCGATATCGTCCCGGCGGGCAAGGCCGGCAAGTATTGCTGGTATCCCGTGCGCACGGCGGACGGCATGACCGGCTACATCCGCGGCGATTGCGCCATGTGGTGCGATGCCAACGGCAACGAAGTGGCGGCGACGCCCAAGCCTACCTCCGGCACCAATGTGACGACGCCTACCCCCACGCCCACGCCGGCGGACACGCTGTCCTCCTACGTCAGAATCACCGCCAATGCGGTCAACCTGCGCCAGAGCTATTCGACGGATTCCGAGCGGCTCTATCAGGTCAGCAAGAACACGGTGATGCCCTGCAGCGGCTATAAGGATCAGGGTTCCGTCCGCTGGTATTGCGTGGTCTACAACCATGAAGAGGTGTGGGTGCATGGCAGCTACGCCAAGGTGATGACCGCGGCGGAATACCAGTCCTGGCTGGCCTCCAACCCCGGCAAGGAACCCGATGTCACCGCCAACCTCGGCTACCTCAAGCTGGTGAAGGACAAGGTGTACATCCGCAATGCGGCCAATGGCTCTGCCACCATCGATCAGCTGGCCAAGGGCACGGTCATCCGCTATTATTCCGAGAAGATCGCCGCTGGCAACTATGACTGGTACCGCGTGCTGACCCCGAATGGTCAGTTTGGCTACATCCGCGCGGATATGGTCGAGCTTTGCGACCAGTACGGCAATGCCCTGCCGGAGAATACGCCCATCATCGGCGGTAACACCAGCAGCGCACCCGACAGCCAGCAGGAGACCTCCTACAGCCAGCTCAGCCTGGGCAGCACCGGCGAAAAGGTCGCCAACCTCGTCGCTGAGCTGATCAACCAGGGCTATTACACCGGCGCGCAGACCAGCACCTACACCAGCGCGGTGCAGGCGGCTGTCAAGGCGTTCCAGGCGACCAAGGGCCTGACGGTGGACGGCATCGCCGGCAGCGCGACCCAGCATGCGCTCTTCGGCACCAAGCCCATTGGCTCCGGCAACACCAGCAACCTGGATTTCGCCATCTATCCGGTTGAGAAGATCGACTGGTACACCGGCGGCATCCAGCAGATGATCCCGCGCGGCTCGAACTTCAAGGTCTACGACGTGAAGACGGGCATCGTCTGGTGGGCGCACCGCTGGGCAGGCAGCGATCACGCTGATATCGAGACCCTCACCGCGGCGGATTCCGCGCGCCTGTGCGAGATCTACGGTGTGAAGAACCTGCAGGAGGTCGTGGACAAGAACCTCTGGCAGCGTCGCCCCTGCCTGGTGACCATCGGCACGCGTACCTTCGCCTGCTCGCTGGACGGCATGCAGCACGGCACCGATACCATCCCCAACAATGGCATGGACGGTCAGATCTGCTTGCACTTCACCAACTCCAAGGGACATGCGTCCCAGGCGGTCAGCTCCTCTCATAAGGAAGCGATCGAATACGCCTACAACAACTGCCCTGCGGGACAGAAAAAGTAACAGCAACGCACGAGGCCGCATCCGGAAGGATGCGGCCTCTCTTGTCTGCGGCTGCTGTTCTGCCATGCAAAAAGGCCACCCCGTGTCGTACGGAGTGGCCTTGCTTCATCGTGGGATCATTCGCCCAGCACTTTCACCTTCCAGGTCTTTTCCACCTGGTTGGCGCGCTTGATGGTCACGCGGTCGCCATCGGCGGTCTGATAGCCGGTGATGCGCATCTTCACCATGCCGATGCTGCCTGGGCGGTTGAATTCGCCGCCGAAGGAGAAGCGGCCGTGGCGCGTGGCGGCGCCAGGGGCCAGGGTGTAGGAGTAGGAGCCCTCGAAGTCGTTGGAGCGACCGTCGTCATTGCAGACGACCGGCTTGCCCCATGCGTCGTAGGTCTCGATGACGAAGTAGAACTTGGTGATGGTCAGGTTGGAGGCGTTGTACACCTGGATGCGGATGACATTGTCGTCCTCCACATAGAGGTTGGAGATGGTCAGGGGTTTGTTGGCGTCGCCGACCTTGACCTTGAAGGTCGTGACGTAGGAGCCGTCCTCCGTGACGCCGATGATGGTCGTTTCGCCCCAGTTGCGTCCGGTGACGGTGGCTTTCTTGCCCGTGCCGGCGACGGTGGCAATGGTGGCATCCTCGGTGTACCAGGTCATGTTGGTGATGGAGGCATTATCCGGGTAGAAGATGGCGCTGTTGGTGGTCTTGCTGCCCACGCCGACGGTGCATTCCTCATACTTGATGCTCACGCCTTCCACCGCCTGGGTGACCTGCACCTTGATGGTGGCCTTCTGGCCGGAGCCGTCATTGGCGGTGGCGTAGACATAGCATTCGCCGCGCTTGAGGCCGGTGACGGTGCCATCCTGGCTGACGCTGACGATCTCAGTCTTGTTGGTGGAGAAGGTGACGGACGTGTCCGTTGCGGTGGACGGCGTGACCGTCCAGGACAGGCGGATGCTCTCACCCACGGCGACGTAGGGGTTCTTGTCGTTGAAGGCGACCTTCTGCACGGGCTGATAGACGCGGACGATGGCCTGCGCGTACACCTGGGGATGGGTCTTGCTCCGGCAGGTGACGATGGCCGTGCCCGCATTGACCGCCGTGACGCGTCCCTCATAGTTGACCTTGACCACCGACGTGTCGGAGGAAAGCCATTCCACGCTCTTGTCATTGGTCGTGTCGGGGGACACCGTCGGCCACAGGGTGATGTAATTGCCCGCCTTGATGGAGTATTCCGCCTGCTTGAGGGTGATCTCCTCCGGCTGCTGGCGGACGGTCACGGTGAACGTATCGGACTTGCCCGAGCCATCCGAGGCCCTGGCGGTGATGACCGCGCTGCCCTTGCTGACGCCGGTAACGATGCCGTATTCGTCCACCGTGGCGTTATCCGGCCGGTCGGACGACCAGGTGACCTCGCGGATGGTGGCATCCGCCGGGGTGATGCCCGCCGAAAGGGCGATGCTGTCGCCGATGTACAGGGTCCTGATGTCACTGGAGATCTTCACGCGGGTGACGGGCTGAACCACCAGGGCGCGGTACTGCTGGCAGACCTCGGGGTTCTGAACGCTGCGGACAGTGACGAGGGCTTCGCCGGCCTTTTGGGGCGTGAGGGTGGACGCGCCCGGCTTGACGACGCTCTCATCGGAGGAGGTCAGCTCCCACTTGCGGTTCGTCGCGGAGGACGGATTGCAGGTGGCGGAGATGGTCTGCGTCTTGCCCATTTGCAGCAGGAGCACGGGCAGGTGTCCATAGGGGGAGGTGGGGTCAAGGATGTCGGCCACAACGGGTTCCCACGGGTCATACACGGTCAGCCTGCTGCCCGTGACCTCGATGCTCTCCACCCGGCGCGCCACCGTGACGGACAGCGTCGTCGTCCAGGAGCGCTTTGCACCCTTAAGCGTCGCGGTGATCGTCACCTGACCCTTGGTCAGACCCGTCACCACGCCATTCTGGTCGATGGTGGCGATCTTTCTGGACGAGGTGGTATAGGTCAGCTCGCCGGGGTCGGCGCAGTCGCCCGCGCGCACCAGGATCAGCTGGAGCGTCTCGCCCTCAAAGACGGTTCGCACGGTCTTGTCAAAATGGAATTGGTTTTCCACCGCCAGCGCCGTGCCGCTCAGGGCACAGACCAGCAGCATTGCGGTCAAAATCAAGGGGATGATGCGCTTCATGGCCATTCCTCCGTTCTGCACAGGGGCTTCTTTCTCAACCATATAACGGATGAAGACTGGATTATCTTCCCGTATCTGCAAAGAAAGTATACCGTGTTTTCACCGCAAATGCAACTCCTCCGCGCAAAATGCCCCGGGGATTTTTACAACGCCTCTTGTAATCCCGGGGCAGAAGGCCTATAATTAGTATGAATAAGTATGCGGAGGTTAAGGAAGCATGGCGCGTCGGCAGCAGTACATCTTTGCGGAGGAGAAGCATCACGGTCGGGGCATCCTCCTGGGTCTGGCGGTGGTGGTGCTGATAGGTCTGGCGGGGCTGTTCACGGCGAACCTGGCCATGACGCATACCGTCGCCTACACGCGGGAATACGTCACGATCTCCAATCTGCCCACCGATCTGGATAATTTCACCATCCTCCACCTTTCCGACCTCAACGGCGCGGAGCTGGGGGATCGTCAGTCCGCCGTGAAAAAGGCCATCGGCGAACG
>CAZIUA010000004.1:0-67964 GCA_964542315.1 uncultured Faecalibacterium sp.
GGAAATCAAACAATTTGGGAAAAAGGCTCATCGAGACTTGAGACGGTCAGAGGGGCGTCCTGTTCATGGACGAATTGCCCGAATTCAGCCGCAATGCGCTGGAGGCGCTCCGTCAGCCGCTGGAAGACGGCGTGGTGTCCGTCACCCGCGTGCAGAATCAGGCGCAGTACCAGTCCAGCTTCATGCTCGTGGCCAGCATGAACCCATGCCCCTGCGGCTTCTTCGGCAGCAAGCAGAAGCAATGCCGGTGCTCCAAATCGGAGATCCGCCGCTATCTGGACCGCATCTCCGGCCCGCTGCTGGACCGCATCGACATCCAGATCGAGGTGGACGCAGTGCCGGTGAAGGAGATCAACAGCGGCGCGGCGGGCGAATCCTCGGCGGCGGTGGGCGCGCGCGTCCGGAAGGCGCGTGAATTGCAGCATGCGCGTTATCAGCAGGATGGCATCCACTGCAATGCCCAGTTGGACGCGCGGCTGTCCAAGCGGTATTGCGCGTTGACGAAGGAGGCCGAAGCCGTGCTCCACATGGCGGTGGAACGCATGGGCCTGAGCATGCGCGCATACGGGCGTGTGCTGAAGGTGGCGCGTACTATCGCGGACCTGGAGGGTGCCGCGCAGATCCAGACCGCGCATGTCGCGGAAGCCATCCAGTATCGCGAGTTGGACGGAAAATATTGGCGATAAATCATCGGACGCATGGCATGTGCTGTGCGTCCTTTTGCTTGCGCAGTCCAGACAGGCAGGCATACCCGGCGCGCGCGGGACATACGCTGTGACAAACAGCGGGGAGGTGGTTCGCGATGGGGCGCGTAGAGACAAGGCGCTACCACAGGCGCGCAAAACGGGCGCGGACGCTGCGCCGGATGCTGCTGGTCTTGCTGGCGGCGGCAGGCGCGGTGCTGAACTGGCGCGGAAACAGGGGCGGATTCGTCGCCGAAATGCTGGCGCGTCCTACAGTGACGCCGGTCACGGCTGATTTCGACCGCACGAATGAGAGCCGTGACGTCACCCTCGCTGCCGAAACGTGGTACGCCATCCAGACCGGCATTTTCTCCACCCGGGAGGCTGCCGAGCAAAAGGCCGAGGCCTATACGGCGCGCGGCGCACCCGGCGTGGTCGTTCAGGAAGGCGAAAAGTGGCGCGTGTTCATCGCCTGCTATGGCACGGAAGCGAAGGCGAGTGCGGTGCGCGAGCGCCTGGAGGAGCGTCAGGGCGTGGAGACCTACCTGTACGCGTGGCAATGTCCGGAATTGCGTCTGCGCCTGGGCGGTATGGCTGGCCAGCTGGATGCGGTCGAGGCCGGATTCACCCTGCTCACGTCCACCGCATCAGCGCTGCGCGACATGGCGATCAACCTGGACGCCGGGCAGATCACCATGGCGGATGCTATTTCGCAGGTGTCGCATCTGGATGGCCAGATCACTCTGTGGGAGAAGACCGTCCGCAGCAGGTTCGGCAAATCGCTCCCGCCCCTGGTGGAAGGCATGCTGAATGTCCTGAACAATTGGCCGGAACGCTGCGCCGCATGGCAGAAGGCTGCGGATGCTACCGCGCTTTCGGCGGCGCTTAAGTCAGACGCGATGCGAATGCGGGGGGAGATCATCGCATGGCGGAAGGGCGTTGCGGGCAAGTAAAAAGGCCAGCCTGCAAAGAGGCTGACCTGATCGATCAGAAGGGACAGGGGATCTCGAACGTGCGGCCGTCCAGCTGGGGGAGCTTACCGCCGGTCTCCAGCGTCAGGCGTGCGGCGCAAAGGCAGAGCCGCCCCTGCATGTGCTGCTGACGGTTGAAGGCACGGTCGCCATAGACATCGTCGCCCAGCAGCGGATGCCCCAATGCCGCCAGATGCGCGCGGATCTGATGCGTACGGCCGGTGACCAGATGCACCAGCAGGCGGCTGACAGGCCCGGCCTCCAGCGTTTCGTATTCGGTGATGATGGGTCTTGCGCCGCGGACGGCGTCGTCGTGGATGGTCACATGGGCCGCCTTGGCATCCTTGACCAGATACGCCCGGCAGATCGCGGCAGGCGGCTTCATCATGCCGCGCACAAGGCAGATGTAGCGCTTGTCCATCGTCCTTGTGCGGAAGGCCTCAGTGAGGATGGCCTCCGCGCGCTCGTTCTTGGCAAAGAGGGTCAGGCCGCAGGTCTGATTGTCCAGCCGGTGGCATGCACGAGGTGCCCATGCCTGCGGATCCTTCGCCCGCACATGGCGAAGCGCAAGGTCGGTCAGCGTCACGCCGCCCTTTTCATCCGGCTCAACGCTGACGCCGGCACGCTTGTTGACCAGCAGCACATCGTCATCCTCATAGACCACATCCACAAAGGCAGCGGCCTGCTCCATGCAGAACAGCTCGACCTTCTGTCCGGCTGACACGCGCACATCCGGCTTGACGCGCTTGCCATCCAGCTTCACATCGCGCCGTAGAAAGCTCTGCTGGACCGTTCGCGCAGGCACCTCCGGCAGGAAGCGGCGGATGCACGCATCGATGCGGAGCCCTTCCGTGCCGGGCTCGGTGACAAATTCATACTTCATTCGTTATTCTCCGCTCATTGGATGCGCGCCGTGCGCATCTGCCCCCATCGGGGCGTCCGCGCGTGCAGCTCGGTGACGGCGCGCCGCATATTCTCCGTCGGCTGGATGCTCAGCAGCGTGTCGAGCACCTCCTGCATTTCGGAGAGCGGCACGCCCTGCTTGGCCAGCATTAGCAGATCCTCCGCCGCGCCTTCAGGGGTCAATTCGGGTCGGGTCGCCCCCAGCAGGAGCCCGTACAGCTCTTCAAACAGAGGGAGCTCCTCGGGAAGCATGCCCTCCACAGCACCGCGCATGGTGGCTTCGTTCAGCTCGATGTGCATGTCCGGTGCGGGCTGGGGGAGGGACAGCAGGCGCTCCGGATCGGCCAGACCGGGATGGATCAGGAGCATATCGCCGTTGCGGTCGTAGGTGTAGTCATACGAGGCGCGCAGATAGCGCATCGCCAGCCCCAGGTCGGAGGCATAGCTGTTATGCAGGACATCCGTCATCAGGTGATAGAGCGGCTCGGCATAATGGAGCAGGCCGCCGATATAGAGCATCCCGCGGATGACGGCATCGTGCCGGTCGAGCTTCTCGCG
Source organism: uncultured Faecalibacterium sp. (assembly GCA_964542315.1). Taxonomy (GTDB): domain Bacteria; phylum Bacillota; class Clostridia; order Christensenellales; family Aristaeellaceae; genus UBA11524. The sequence goes on from CAZIUA010000004.1 coordinate 3,116, forward strand.
CATCTCCTGATGCGCATGGGAGGCAAAGGCCAGCGTCACCGGCGTCAGGAGCGCCTCGGGCAAGTGGAGCAGGATATGCCCGTCCCGCCGGGACGCGGTACACCACATGCGCCGCACAAGGGATTCCGCCGCCTGGCATTCCTCCCAGTCCAGCAATTCGGCCGTGCCGTCCAGGCTGATCAGCCGTTCAACGAGCATATGCTCCTCAACGCTCAGGAGGGCGGATTCCGCCGCGAGGCTGGAGAGCACCTGTGCGCGCAGCTCCTTGGCGGTGTGCAGGCGCGTCAGGTGAGGATGCTCCTGCGCGTCATAGGAACAGCGCCAGATCTCCTCCGTGCAGCGATCATCCGTCACATCGAAAGTGCCTTGATGGGGGAGAAGGGTCATGCGTTTTTCACACGCTTCCAGCTGCCCCTGACGCAGGACGCTCATGGTCTTATCTGCCCAATGCAGCCGCTGGACATTGGTTTCGCGCAGCATGGAACCTCCTTCTTCGGCAAAAAGCCGCAAAATACTTATCGCTCATATTATACGGGCAATGACCGCGTTGGTCAAGCCCTATCCCGTCGGGAATTGGTAGCAGATCCGACGGAAAATGACAGCCGCAGACCTCATTTGACACCGCATCCCGTAAACGAAAACCTCCAACCGTATTGGCCGGAGGTTTCGTTGTCATACCGGGATCGACAGCGTCATCACATGCGGATGATCATGCGGCCGCAGCTCTCGCACTCGACGATCTCGTCGGATGCATTGCGCACGCGGTGCAGCACAGCGCTGGGCAGGCTGGTGTTGCAGCCGGAGCACTGGCCATTGACCAGGCGGCTCATGGGCGGGGTGATGTGCTTCTTGATGCGCTTATACTGCTCCATCAGCGCAGGATCGATGCCCTGGGCCTTCTGGTCGGCGACGGCGCGCTGGGCTTCCTGCGCGGCCTTTTTGCCGGGCATCTCCTTGTCGTACTGGGCCTTGAGCTGCTCGAATTCGCTGCGCAGGCGCGCCGCCTCGGTGCGGATGGAGTTGCCGCGCTGATCGTTCGTGTTGGCCTCATGGGTCAGACGCTTCATCTCCTGCTCATAACCGACGATGGTCTCCTTGCACTTGCTCACTTCGCTGACGAAGGCATGCACGGCGTCCAAATCGGCGGGCGGGCACTGCTCAAAGCGGCTCTGCAGGGCGTTGAGCTGATCCTCCGCGCGGGCGAGGGCATCGCGGATGGCGTCCTTGCGGTCAGCCAGGATGGCGATCTGTTCCTCGATCTGCTTGTATTGCTTCTGGCGCTCCATAAAGAGGTTGCGGTCGTTTTCCATCTTCTGGCGGATGGGGCTGCGGCGGATGTCATTGGCCATCTTGTCCGCCTTCATGTCCTCCACCTGGTAATCCCACAACATCGTAAGCTGATCCATAGCTACCTCCTGAAATTCACACATGCGCATGCATGCTGGATTCATTGATAGGCTTTTATGCTGGACATAAAAACACGCACATTATATTGTACAACAAGCGGGCTCATTTGTAAAGCGTTTCCGAGGGCGAAAATTCCGGGTTCTTCCGTGGCGCGGTGGCCTGCCTCGAGCATGACCACGCCATGCGCGGCGGATTCCAGCGCGATACGGTGCTTCGCTTCGCCCGTGAGGAAGGCCTGCGCGCCCATTTCAGCCGCGGCCGGCCATTCATCCGCACCTGCGCCGGAACAAACGCCCACACGGCTGATGACGGCCTCAGGATCACCCATCACGCGGACAACATCGCCCAGAGCCTTTTCAACCTGACGGGCGAATGCTACGGCGGTCATGCTTGAGGGCAGGTCGCCCACACGGACGAAACCCTCACCAGTGATGTCGGTCAGCCCGATGCACCGCGCCAGCACGTCGTTGCAGCCATTGACCGCCTGATCCAGGTTGGTGTGGGCGGAGATCAGGCTGATCCCACCGCGGATGAGGCGGCACAGCATGGCGGACTGGTGATCCGTCTCCGCCAGACGCTTGATGGGGCTGAACATCAGCGGATGATGGGTGACGATGAGGTCTGCGCCATGGGCGATGGCCTCGTCGATGACGTGGTCGGTCACGTCCAGTGCGACCTGAATGCCATGGACCTCCTGGGCGGGGTCGCCCACCAGCAGACCGGAATTGTCATATTCGACCTGCGTGTCAAAAGGGGCATAGGCATTTACAAAATCGTAAACCTGCTGTACGGTCAGCATGAATATTCCTCCCATTTCGATCGGTACCAGGCGACATCCGCCTGTGCTTCTGCAATGGCGGCTTCATCAGGCGATGCGGCGGCTTGCAGACCCTTCAGCCGCTCCTCATGGACATGCATGCGCCACAGCGCGTAGCCCCTCAGCAACGCCATGTCATCCTGCCAGAGGAGATGGCCATACCGGCATTCTTCGGGCGAAAGCGCCTGAGGACCGGCTTCGGCGCGCCAGAATACATAGAAGCGTCCTGCAGCGTGGCAGATGCGCTCCTGGACGATGTGATAGCCGATATCGCAGATCGCCTGGCGCACCAGATGCAGCTCTGTGTGCGCGCCGAGCACGAGCACCGCGCCCTGCAGCCGATCCTGGCCGTCGCGCAGGATGCCGGACAGCGTCTGGCCACCCATGCCCATCAGGGAGATGCAGCCGCATGGGCGCGTGACGGCCTTTAGCCCATCCGCCAGGACGATCTCGGCGCGGTCGAGCAGGTGATGGCGCGTCAGGTTCTCGCGTGCATGGGCGAGCGCCTTGGCACTGACATCTGCGGCGATCATGTGCTGACAGATGCCGGCGTGCAGCAGGTGGCAGGGGAGGAAGGCGTGGTCGGTGCCGATATCCGCGCCCCATTGGCAGGGCTCATAGAGTTCGGCGGCCAGGGACAGGCGTTCATCGAGCATAGGAACCTCCGCTTACAAGAGAAGCCCTGCCTTATGCAGACAGGGCAAATCGTCTTTAGTCAATATAGTCCTTCAGCTTCTTGGAGCGGCTGGGATGGCGGAGCTTGCGCAGCGCCTTGGCCTCGATCTGGCGGATACGTTCACGGGTGACGTTGAACTCCTTGCCGACCTCCTCCAGCGTGCGCTGATGGCCGTCATCCAGGCCGAAACGCAGGCGGAGCACCTTCTCCTCGCGGGGGGTGAGGGTGTCCAGCACCTCCATCAGCTGTTCCTTCATCAGGGCGAAGGACGCAGCCTCGGCAGGGGCGGGTGCATCGTCATCGGGGATGAAGTCGCCCAGGTGGCTGTCCTCTTCCTCGCCGATGGGGGTCTCCAGTGACACGGGTTCCTGTGCGATCTTGATGATCTCGCGCACCTTCGCCTCGCTGATGCCCATCTCCTTGGCGATCTCTTCGGGGGTGGGTTCACGGCCGTATTCCTGCAGCAGCTGACGGCTGACGCGGATGAGCTTGTTGATGGTCTCGACCATGTGGACGGGGATGCGGATGGTGCGCGCCTGATCAGCGATGGCGCGGGTGATGGCCTGGCGGATCCACCAGGTGGCGTAGGTGGAGAACTTGAAGCCCTTGGTGTAGTCGAACTTCTCCACCGCCTTGATCAGGCCCAGATTGCCCTCCTGGATCAGATCCAGGAAGAGCATGCCGCGGCCGACATAACGCTTGGCGATGGAAACGACCAGACGCAGGTTGGCCTCGGCGAGCTTGCGCTTGGCCTCTTCCTTCTCCTCATCCGTGCCGCTTTCCAGCTGCTTGGCGATCTCAATCTCCTCTTCCGCGGTCAGCAGAGGCACCTTGCCGATCTCCTTGAGATACATGCGGACGGGGTCGTCGATGGTGACGCCTTCGGGTGCGGACACATCGGACATATCCTCGGGGATGTTCGCGGCGGGGGCGGGAGCAGGCTCGTTTTCATTAATGACCTCGATGCCCCGCGTTTCCAATTCTTCCAGCACCTTGTCAAGCTGGTCGGGATCCATGTCCATTTCCATCAGGCGGTCCATGATATCTTTGTAGGTCAGGGAACCCTTCGTCTTGCCGTACTCATAAAGCTCGTTCAGCTTTGCTTGACGGGCATCCGGTGAAAGCGTCAAAGAAATCTCTCCTTCTCAATCGTCACAACAGGCCGGCCCTATGCCGTACCTGCGGAGCCGGGGTCATCCGGCGGGGGGTGTATATGATCAAACCCTGGTGATCAGGGCTTGTGAGCACTGAGCTTGCTGAGCTGAAGGGTCAGCTGCTGTGCGCGTTTGAGCGCGGCGATCTTCTCCTCGCCAGTCAGGGTGGGGATGCTCGCCTCCAGTGCGGAAAGCTCTGCACGGCTGCGCTTTTCGCGGTTGCGCGCGAGGCAATCCTGCGCCATGCGGATCAGCTGATCCGTATCGTCTGCAGGGGGCGTGAGCAGCAGGCGCGATACGCGGGCGCGGGTGCTTTCCTCGACCTGCTCTTCCGCCAGGCTCGCGGCGGTCGCGCCCTCGCACAGGCTCAGATACAGGTTGCGCAGCAGCGGATCGTGGAAGTCCTCCTCCGTTGCGATGTCCGTCGGGATGCGTCCCGTGCCGAACAGGGAGATGAGCAGCTCCTCATCGCGTTCCTCCTCCGTGGCGGCGGGGGAATTGCGGTTGGGGGAGAAGCGCTGACGCGTCACGGCGGAAGCCGGTGCGGATGGCTTTCCGCTGGCGGGTGCGTCCACACCGATCTGAGCCAGCAGCACCTCACGGCTGAATCCAGTCTGGAGCACGAGCTCCTGCAGATGCACCTCGCGCTCCACCGGTTCCAGCTTGCGCAGGATCTCCGCGCAGCTCTTGGCGTATTCGATCCGGCCTTCCGGGGTGGACAGGTCGAACTGCGTGCGCAGGCGGCCCATGCGGTAGCTCTCAGGGGTTAGCGCGGGGAGCTTCTCGAAGCCCTCCAGCCCATCACGGCGGATGAACTCATCCGGGTCTAGCTTGTCCGGGAATTGCAGCACTCTCGCGGGGACGCCTGCTTCCTCCAGGATGGTCAGGCCCTTCATGATGGCGTTCTGTCCGGCGCTGTCACCGTCGTAGCTCAGGTAGACCATCGGCGCGAACCGCTTGAGCAGCTTGGCCTGTTCGGGCGTCAGCGCGGTGCCGAGCGTGGCGCAGACGCCTGTCACGCCGAACTGCGTCAGCGACACCACATCCATGTAGCCTTCCACCAGGATGATGCGCTGCAGATGCCGCTCCTTGCGCAACAGATTGGCCGCATACACGCCCAGGCGCTTGTTGAACACGGGTGTATCGGATGTGTTGAGGTACTTGGGTTGCACATCACCCAGAGCGCGTCCGCCAAAGGCGAGGACATTGCCATACTGGTCGATGATGGGGAAGATGGCGCGGTCGCGGAACATGTCGAATGCGCGGCGCGGCCGTCCGGGTCTCGTCTGGCCGGTCTGCGGATCAACGGTGTCCTGCTCAGCTTCTTTGATGACGGTCAGTCCGGCGAGTTTCAATTCCTCCAGCGTGTAGCCCTTATCCTGCAGGTGGCGCGTCAGGGTATCCCACCCTGCAGGTGCAGCGCCAAGGCCGAATTTGCGGATGATATGATCCGTCAGGCCGCGGCGTTTGAGGTAATCCAGGGCGGATTGCCCCTGGGGGGTGAAGAGCGTCTGGTGGAAGAAGCGCGCGGCTTCCTTGTTGGCCTCCAGCAGGCGGTCGCGTTCGGTGCGGCGGCGCTGGTAGTCAGGATCTTCCTCCATAGCCGGGAGGGGCATGTGGAGCTGATCGGCCAGGTGCTTCACCGCATCGGGGAATTCCAGCCGTTCGATATCCATCACGAACTGGATGACGCTGCCGCCTGCCTTGCAGCCGAAGCAGTAGTACATCTGCCGTTCCTGATCGACAGAAAAGGAGGCAGTCTTCTCCCCGTGAAAGGGACAGAGCCCCCAATAGCGGTGACCATTGCGTTTGAGCGAAACATACTGGCCGACGATCTGGACGATGTCTGCGCGGGAACGCAGCTCATCCAGCCAGGCCGAAGGGAATCGTGCCACACATTTCACCGCCCTTTCCTGTCTGCATGCACGGGCGGCGAAAACCGCTCTTTAAATCCATCACGAAACGATATTCGCCATAACCGCGCGTTTTCCTGCTTGAATATGCATGGTGATTTTGGATTATCATGCGAAAAATGCAATTATCCCGTCAATACAGCGCGAAACCGGACGGCACGAAGAGCTTCTCGAACTGGCGGATGGCATATCGGTCCGTCATGCAGGAGAGAAAATCGCACACGGCGCGCGCGGAACCCTCGCGATAGCCGATGACGACGAACTCCTCGGGCATCTCGCCGGGATGATCGCTGTAATAACGGAACAGCGCCTTCATCACATGGTCGCAGCGGCTTTCCTCTGCGGCGCGCCATTCATCGCGGTAGACGCGCTCGAACATGAATTCACGCAGGCCGTCCATGGCGGTCTGCATCAGGGGGGACATGGCCAGATGCTCGGTGTCCTGGCTGTTGGCCACCACATCGGCGATCATGCTGTTGATGCGCTCGCCATGGGTCGCGCCCAGCACCTTCAGGCAGTCCGCAGGCAATTCATACGGCTGAAGCACGCCGCCGCGGATGGCGTCATCCACATCGTGGTTCAGATACGCGATGCGATCCGCACGGCGGACGCATTCCCCCTCCAGCGTGGCCGGGAACTGCTTGCCCGAATGGCAGCGGATGCCGTCGCGCACCTCCCAGCTGAGATTCAGCCCGGCGCCGTCATTTTCCAGCACATCCACCACGCGCAGGGACTGCTCATTGTGGCGGAAGCCCTCCGGCATGGTTTCGTCCAGCGAACGTTCGCCGATATGCCCGAAGGGCGTGTGCCCCAGATCATGCCCCAGCGCGATGGCCTCGGCCAGATCCTCGTTCAGGCGGAGGCAGCGGGCGATGGTGCGCGCGATCTGCGCCACTTCCAGCGTGTGGATCAGGCGCGTGCGGTAGTGATCGCCTTCAGGCGCGAGGAAGACCTGCGTCTTGTACTTCAGCCGGCGGAAGGCCTTGCAGTGGATGATGCGATCCCGGTCTCGCTGGAAGCAGGTGCGCATGGGGCAGGGGTCGATCGTCCGCTCCCGGCCGCGGGAATAAAGCGCCTTTGCGGCCCTGGGGCTCAGGCGCGTGAGTTCCTCCTGTTCAAGCTGTTCACGGATGATCATACGGACACCTCCAATGTGCAGGCCAAGCCGGGATCGGCGTGTCGATTCGGGTCGTTCTGTCATGTTGTTTATACCACGCGGGGGTGGCAAAATCCTTTTCCGAAGCGCATAAAAATTCCGGCAGACGTGTTATCTGCCGGAAAGGGGTCATTTCTGCTTCAGGGCCTGTTCGGCGAGCCGGGAGATCGTTTCGCTGCTGAGGAAGGGCAGCAACGGGTTGATGGCGCGTCCCTTGCGTACCCAGTCGCACAGGAGCTGATCCAGTTGCCCGTAGCTGAGGAAGGGCAGCAGCGGCTGGATGGACTTGCCCTGTGCATCCCATGCATCGGCGAGACTGTCGCATTTTGCGGTGCTCATGAAGGGCAGCAGCGGCTGGATGGACTTTCCCTGTGCGTCCCATGCATCGGCGAGGGGGTCCAGATAGCTCATACTGGCGAAGGGCAGGCAGCTCGTGATGGCGGCAACGTCCCCCGCATCCACAAAGCGCTGCATCAGCTGATCTACCGCATCGGTGCTGAGGAAGGGAAGCAGGTCGTGAAGGACGGGCTGTCCGTGCGGCGTATCTGCAGGCGCATTGGGGAGTTCCAGCAGCTTTTCTTCCAGCGCTTCCATCTGTACGGGCTTGAGCAGTGGCGCGGCCTCGGCGATCTCGCTGATATGGACGTCATGCTCGGCCAGGTAGCTGTCCAGGGTGCCTTCCGCGGCGGAGGTGAGCAGGGGCGCATTCCGCCCGAGCAGCTCGTCGATGCTGACGCCGAAGCATTCCGCCAGCTCCGGCAGCTTTGAAATGTCCGGCATGGACTGGCCGCGCTCCCAGTTGCTCACGGCCTGGAAGCTGACGTTCATCCGGTCAGCCAGCTCCATCTGCGTCATGTTGTGCGCCTTGCGGTGCTGGGCGATGATCCGCCTGATCTCATGCATGTTGAAATAGTTCGACATAGGCGTGCTCCTTTGTGTTTTGTTCACCGGTGTATCGTCATGATAGCAGATGCCCGGGGAAATGTCCATCAAGCGGTGATTGAAAAGCGGAATTCAATCGGCAGTCGAGCAGCAAAAAGAAATGCCTTCCGCCGCAGAAAGCAGGCAGAAGGCATGGAATGCGTGACGAACTTACTTGCCCAGCATGGCGGCGCCGATGATGCCGGCATCCGGGCCGAGCTTGGCCAGCTCGATGCGGGAATGGGGGAGCGTCTTGTACAGGCAGTACTTCGCGGCTTCGGCGCGCACGGCATCCAGCAGGAAGCTGCCGGCCTTCGACACGCCGCCGCCCAGCACGATCACTTCCGGGTCGAAGAAGTTGATCAGGTTGCCCATCGCCTGGCCGAGATTGACGATGTAGCGGTGATAGACCTCGGTGGCCACGGGATCGTTCTCGCGGGCCGCATCGATGACAATCTTGGCGTTGATCTTGATGGAGGAGCCCTCCGCCATCTTCATGATGAGGCTTTCGGGGTGATCGGCGACCGCCTCGCGGGCCATGCGGATGATGGCCGTTGCGGAGCAGTAGCGCTCCAGGCAGCCGCGGTTGCCGCAGGTGCAGGGTTCGCCGCCCATGTGGAGAATGGTGTGGCCGATCTCGCTGCCAACGCCATGGAAGCCGCTCCACACCTTGCCGCCGATGATGATGCCGCCGCCAACACCGGTGCCAAGCGTCACCATGATGGAGGAGTTCGCACCGGCGCTTACGCCTGCCAGGTTTTCCGCCAGACCGGCGACTGTGGCATCATTGTCCATGTAGACGGGCTTGTCGATGTGCTTGCGCATTTCACCGGCAAAATCTACATCCACCCAGCCCAGGTTGGTGCAGAAGGGGATGCGGCCCGTGCGGGGATCCACTACACCGGGGATGCCTGCGCCCAGGCTCTTCACGTCATCGAGGGTGTAGCCGGAGCGCTCCAGGGTGTCCAGAGCGCAATCCGCCATGGCCTTGATCTGCTCCTCAAAGGGGATGTCCGTATGGGTGATGGTGCTGCCCTTGCAGAGAATCTCGCCCATTTCATTCACGACGCCGACCTGAATGCCGGTGCCGCCGACGTCAAAACCGATGTAAACCATGATGATAACCTCCATTCAAAACATCGTGCGGATCAAAATCGATCAAAGGGGATCGGGGGATCATTCTTCCTGGCCGGTGCGCTTGCGGATCATGTCCTGCATGCGCTTGTCCAGCTCCTTCGCGGCGGAATAGCCCATCCGCTTCAGGGAAAGGTTGCGCGCGGCCACCTCGATGATGATGGCGATGTTGCGGCCGGGGCGCACGGGCAGCGTCTGGCAGGGGACCTTCACGCCGAGGATGGTCTGATACTCCTCGTGCAGGCCGAGCCGGTCGTAGGCCTTGCCTTGCACCCAGTGCTCCATGTTCATCACCAGGTCGATGGAGCGGCTCTGCGCCACGGCGGAAACGCCATACATCGTGCGGATGTCGATGATGCCGATGCCGCGGATCTCCATGAAGTGGCGCACCATCTCCGGGCATTCGCCGACCAGCCGCGTTTCGGAAACGCGGCAGATGTCCACCACATCATCGGCGACCAGCTGATGTCCGCGGCGGACGAGTTCCAGTGCGGCCTCGGATTTGCCGACACCGCTTTCGCCGGTGAGCAGGACGCCGATGCCATCCACCGAAACCAGCACGCCGTGACGCGTCGCACGGGGCGCAAGGCACCGGTTGAGGTAAGTGATGGCGTTGAAGGTGAACTTGGTGGTCACCATGTCCGTCTGGTAGACGGCCACGTCATGTTTCGCGGCGATCTCCAGCAGCGTCTCCGGCGCGCGCATGCCCCGGCACACGATCACGCAGGGGATGTCGAAGGAGAAGTACTCCTCGAGCATGGCGCGCTGCTTTTCGGGCGTCTGCTCTTCCAGAAAGGTCATTTCGACTTTGCCGATGACCTGCGGACGCTCAAAGGCGAAGTACTCATAAAAGCCGCAGAACTGCATGCCGGGACGGTTCAGATCGGCGGTGCGGATGTCCCATTCCTTCTTCGTGGACGGGGAGAGCAGCGTCAGCTGCAGCGCCCGTTGAAAATCAGCTGCCTGGATCATGTTTGCCTCCGTAATACTGTGTCTTCGATGTAGCGGGCCACGCCGTCCTCATCATTCGTGCCGCACACGGGGAAGCCCATCGCCTTCACGTCCTCACGGGCGTTGCCCATCGCCACGCCCACACCGGCTGCTTCCAGCATGGATACGTCGTTCAGGCTGTCCCCGAAGGCGAGCAGCTCCTCCATGCGGAAGCCGAATCGCTCTGCGCACCAGCGAAGCGCATTGCCCTTGGTGGCGCGGAGCGGATTGCACTCCAGGAAGTACGGCTTGGAGCAGGTCAGCGAGGCGCGTCCGGCGAAGAGCGTGCGTGCTTCCTCCAGAAGGGAAGCGATGCGCGCCGGGTCGTCCATCATCAGCAGCTTCGTCACCGGCTGGCGGATGAACGCGGTCAGATCACCCACATATTCGCCCTTCAGAGAGGATGACTGCGCATAGGAAACGGCATACTCATTGTCGATGGTGTAGAAAAAGCGGTCTGGCGTGTAGGTTTGACAGTAGATGCCGCGGTCCGCCGCGAACTGAGCAACCTCGTGCGCCAGCGGCACCGGCAGCAGCTCCTGCATCAGCAGGGGACAGCCGCTTCCGTTCCACGGCGTATGATCGGGGATTCCCCACACATCCGCGCCATTGCAGGCGATGAAGGCGGAAGCGCATCCGATGCGCTTGACCGAAGGGCGCATACTGTCCCTTGTACGGCCGGATGCAGGGAGGATCACGATGCCGCGCCGGGCGGCTTCATGCAGGATCCTCACCGTATTGTCGGAGATCGTCTGGTCGGAGCGCAGGAGCGTGTCGTCCAGGTCGAATGCGATCGCGCGAATCGCCATCTGTCGTCCCTCCATGCATGCGGTAATGTTGGTATCTGCTATTATAGCAGAAAAAACGCGTGAACGCAATACGGGACAAATTTTGAGCATAAGCAGGCAAATAATCAGCAAAAATGCAGGCAGGAAAACAGGAAGAATAATGGAATATTATAAAAGATGATATCAGTCCGTTTCCGGAAGGAGAATATCTGCTATGATGAACCGCGATGAAGCACGCCGCATGGCGCATGAACTTGTGTCCCAGATGACGGTGGAGGAGAAGGCGTCCCAGCTGCGCTTTGATTCGCCTGCGATCTCGCGTCTGGGCATCCCGGCCTATAACTGGTGGAATGAAGCGCTGCATGGCGTGGCCCGTGCCGGCACGGCGACGGTCTTCCCCCAGGCGATCGGCCTGGCTGCGATCTTTGATGAGGACTTCCAGGAGGAGGTCGGCAAGGTCATCAGCCATGAGGCGCGCGCGAAGTATAATGGACAGTCCGCCCATGAGGATCGCGATATCTACAAGGGTCTGTCGATGTGGAGCCCCAATATCAACATTTTCCGCGATCCCCGCTGGGGACGCGGCCATGAGACCTACGGCGAGGATCCCTACCTGACCACGCGCCTGGGTGTGCGGTTCATCAAGGGCCTGCAGGGGGATGGCAAGTACCTCAAAACTGCGGCGTGCGCCAAGCATTTTGCGGTGCATTCCGGCCCGGAAGCCATCCGCCATGAGTTCGATGCGAAGGTGGGTCAGAAGGACCTGTGGGAGACCTATCTGCCGGCCTTTGAGGCAGCTGTGAAGGAAGCCGGTGTGGAGAGCGTCATGGGCGCGTATAACCGCGTCAACGGCGAGGCGGCCTGCGGCTCCAAGACGCTGCTGGTGGACATCCTGCGCGACAAGTGGGGCTTTGAAGGTCATGTGACCAGCGACTGCTGGGCGATCCGCGATTTCCACACCCGTCATTTCGTGACCAATACGGCGCCGGAATCCGCCGCGCTCGCGCTCAAGATGGGCTGTGACGTCAACTGCGGCAATACCTATCTGCACATGATGCAGGCCTATCAGGAGGGCCTTGTCACCGAGGAGGACATCACCCGTGCATGCGAGCGGATGTATACCAGCCGCATCCTCATGGGTCTGATGGCGGACGACTGCGAGTACGACGCGATCCCCTTCACCGACAATGATTCCGACGAGAACAACGCCCTTGCGCTGGCGGCGGCGGAAAAGTCGATGGTGCTGCTGAAGAACAACGGCATCCTGCCGCTGGATCCGGAAAAGGTCAGGACCATCGCGGTGGTCGGCCCCAATGCCAACTCCATCCCCGCGCTGGAGGGCAATTACAACGGCACCTCCAGCCGCTATGTGACCTTCCTGGAGGGCATCCGTGCCTATGCCGCGGCGCAGGGCATCCGCGTGCTGTATTCCGAGGGCGCGCACCTCTTCCATGACAAGATGCAGAATCTGGGGCAGGTGGATGACCGTCTGGCGGAGTGCAAGCTCGTTGCTGAGAATGCCGATGTGGTCATCGCATGTGTCGGCCTGGACGCTACGCTGGAAGGCGAAGAGGGCGATACCGGCAACTCCTTCGCGTCCGGTGACAAGAAAACCCTTGAGCTGCCTGAATCCCAGCAGCGCATGCTGGATGCGCTCGCTTCGACTGGCACACCGCTGGTGACCGTGGTGGCTGTTGGCTCCGCGCTGAATATCCCCCAGGGCGATGTGCAGCTGCTGGCCTGGTATCCCGGTCAGGCGGGCGGCACGGCGCTGGCGGAGATCCTCTTTGGCGAAGTCAGCCCCTCCGGCAAGCTGCCGCTGACCTTCTATCACGGCGTGGAGGAACTGCCGGACTTCACCGATTACAGCATGAAGGAGCGCACCTACCGCTACTTCACCGGCAAGCCGCTGTATCCCTTCGGCTTCGGCCTGAGCTACACCGCCTTTGAGGTGAAGGACTGCGCGGTGGATGCCGAAAACGGCTGGGTGACCGCGACGGTCAGCAATACCGGCAAGATGGACGGCGAAACGGTCGTGCAGGTGTATGTCCGCGATACGCAGAGCGCCTTCGAGGTGCCGAACACCCATCTGGCTGGCTTTGCGCGCGTGGCGCTGGCTGCTGGCGAGGAAAAGCAGGTTGCTGTCAAGCTGGACAAGCATGCCTTTACCGTGGTCAATGACGACGGCGAGCGCATCGCTGACGGCAAGGTCTACGATGTGTACTGCGGCTTGAGCCAGCCCGATGCCGTTTCCGTTGCGCTGATGGGTCAGGCACCGGTGAAGATGACTGTCACCTTCGAATAAAATGGTATGAAATAGTGCAAGAAGGGTCGCACGCGCGGCCCTTTTTCGCATGATGTGATCTTTTTTGCCGGAAAATGCAGGGAAATCCGCAGGAAAAACGTTGTTATAGGAGAATTACACAAATTGGGATGTGATCTGCAATGAAAAAACTGCTTTGCCTGCTGATGCTCCTCCTTCTTCCGGCGACGGCGCTGGCTGTGACCGGCCCTGCAGGGGAAGAATTGCCTGATCTGCCGCCGTGGCAGGGGAAGATCCGCATGGAGACCCGTCTGCGCACGGTCAAGGACATGAACAGCCGTGCTTGGCTGGGCAAGGTGCCGGAGGATGCGACGCTGGATGTCTACGCGGTGGAGGGCGATTGGTGCATCTGCGGCTATGCGGGCGAGATCGGGTATATCCCCTATGACAGGATGTACCAGTTCTACCGCATGACGGATGAACCGCTGCCGGCCGCGTCGATCGTGGAAGGCATCGCGACGCTGACCAGCGAGACCTTCCTCATGGTGGAGGGTTATGCGGGCAATACGCTGCCGGCCGGTACGAAGGTCTGCGCGCGCAAAACCGGCCTCGTTCCCATGATGCAGGCCAAAACGCAACTGTCCGTGTTCAATTTTACCTTCGAACCCTTCGTCCCGGCGTCGGAAGCGCTCCCCGGTGACATGCTCTACGGCTATACCACCTTCTATCATGATAGCATGGGCGGCAAGTATCCTGCCAACCGGGAATTCAACATCGCCCTGGCGGTGGAGCGCCTTCAGGGCGTGGTGATCCAGCCGGGCGAAACGTTCAGCTTCAACAGCCTCTGTGGGCCGTATACAGCGGACAATGGCTACAAGCTGGCCAAGAACATCTCTGATTCGGGCTATGGCTATGGCGGCGGCGTGTGCCAGGTCAGCACCACCATCTTCAATGCCGTGCAGGGCATCGATCACCGGCTGGACACCTGGTATGTACACTCCTATTGGGGCGTGCAGTATGTGCCGCGCACGATGGATGCTGCAGTGTCGTCCGTGCGGGATTTCTCCTTCCGTAATGCGGAGGAATTCCCGGTCGCCATGGAGACCACCGCGCAGGATGGCGTGCTGACGGTGATCTTCCGCCGGGCGGAATGATCCGTCGATCCTGGGAATCAAATCGACCGAAAGGGGAGCCCCTGTGAAGAAAAATGTGTTGATCCTCCTTGTGCTGCTGCTGTGCATGCTGCAGGTCTCCGCGCTGGCGTGGGAAAAGCCGGTTTATATTGAGGAAGATATTCCTTCCGAGCCGCAGTGGACGGCTGAGAACCGCGTCCTGACCCGCATCCGCAAAGAGAAGGACATGAACAGCAAGGACTGGCTCGCGCGCGTGAAGGTGACCGAGCGCGTGAACGTCTATTATTGGACGGAAGAGTGGTGCGTCTGTGAATTTGACGGCGATATCGGCTATATGCCCACGGAACGCCTGTGGAATTTCGTCCAGCTGACGGACACGCTGCTGCCGGCCTCAACGCCGGTGGAAGGCGTCGCAACCATGACGCAGGAGGCCTTCCTGTCGGTGGAAAAGTACTCCGGCAATGCCCTCAAGCCCGGACAGGTGCTCTGCACGCAGGAAAACGGCCTTGTCCCCATGATGCGCCTGACTACCACCCTGCCGGAAGGCAGCTTCACCTTCGAGCCCTTCGTTTCCGCGCAGGAGGCGCAGCCGGGCGACGCGATCTACGGCTTTACGACCTTCTATAATGCGGATCTGGGCGGAAAGTATCCCGAAAACCGCGACCACAATCTTGAATTGGCCGTTGAGCGCCTGCAGGGCATCACCATCCAGCCGGGGGAGAAGTTCTCCTTCAATGAGCATTGCGGTCCGTACAAGAAGTCAAACGGCTACCTCAAGGCGAAGAATGTTTCCAAGGACGGTTATGGCTACGGCGGCGGTGTGTGCCAGGTGAGCACCACCATCTTCTGTGCCATCGGCGGCATCGATTATACCCTGGGCGACTGGCAGCTGCATTCCTATTCCGGTGTGAAGTACGTTCCGCGCAACCTTGATGCAGCGGTCTCGACCTACCGCGATTTTTCCTTCTATAATGATGAAGCCTTTCCACTGGACATGCAGGTCCTTGCGGGCGATGGCGTGCTGACGGTCATCTTCCGCCATGGCGGCGAAAAGACTGAAGACGCCGCAGATCCCGTGATCACTGCGCGATCGATGTGATCGAGTGTGAATGACCCAAAACGCAAAAAGCCGTGCCTCCGCATTGGGAAGCACGGCTTTTTTGCTGTCAGATGATCGAATGGGCCTGCAGGAAGAATGTGATGCGCAGAATATTCTCCGGGACGGGGCGAGTGCCGTCCACATGCAACACGGGGAGTTCGAGCGGTACCAGCCAGCGGGCGGCATAGTCCTCCGGGCGGCGGCTGATGAGGTCGAAAAATGCCGTTTCGCTTGCGTACAGGTCGCCGCCTGGGAGGGCGCGTTCGCCGAAACGATCCACGGAGCGCTGCCGGACGGACTTTCCGCGGGACGTCCAGCAGCACGGCTGCCTGATAATGCGGCAACACCGCTGTGGCGTAGTTCCCACGCACCGCAGCGAACACAAAATGCTCGTCCTTCGTGATTTCGGCCAGCAGCAGGCGCCCGACCTCCTCCTGACTGCGCTGCGCCACATAGGGCTGGTCAGGGTCAGTCTTGGCAAAGTAGAGATCCTCGTTGTCGATGAAGCACCAGCCCAGCGCATCCGCCAGCGCGTGCCCCAGCGTGCTTTTGCCGCAGCCGTTCAGGTCGCACAGAATGATGCCCATATTCACGCCCTCTCCAACAGCCGCCGCATGATGGGCAGCACGGTCGCCGGATCGCCGCTGGTCTCCAGTGTGACGCTGCCCTCGCTGTCCGAAAGCAAGTCGTTTGCCGTCAGCACCCGGCGAAGTTGCCGCGCCGTGCCCTCGTTGCCATCCAGGATGGACACGCTGGACGGCACAAGCTCCTTCAGTAGCGGGCGCAGGAACACATAATGCGTGCAGCCCAGCACAATGGCATCCACCTTCGTCAGGTCATAGGGGGAGAGCAGCTCCAGCAGGTAGAGCCGTGCCTCCTCGTTCGCCTCGCGCTCGACAAGCTCCATCAGCCCCGGACAGGGCAGCGGGATCGCGCCCTCGCCATAGCGCTCATACAGCGCGCGGAATTTCTCCAGCCGCAGCGTCATCGGCGTGGCCATGACCAGGATGCTGCCGTCTTTGCGCAATTCGTGCGCCGGCTTGAGCGCCGGCTCGATGCCGATGATGGGCAGATCGTACTGGGCGCGTAGTTCGGCAGCCGCGACGGCGGTGGCGGTGTTGCAGGCGATGACCACGGCCTTGACGTCCTGGGCGAGCAGATGCGTCATGATGCGCCGGACGCAGCCCATCACCTCATCGCGGGATTTTGTGCCGTAGGGGGCATTCGCCGTGTCGCCGTAAAAGAGGAAGCGTTCCTGCGGAAGCTCCCTGCGCAGGACGGCCAGTGTGCCGATGCCTCCCACGCCGGAATCGAAAACCCCAATGGGGCTGCTGCGGTCTGCCATGAAATACGCCTTCCCTTCAACCATACAGATGGGAATATTATACCGCCGAACGGGTTGGAATGCAATGCCTGTTTTACGGGGGACGATGTAAGTGGTCTGACATTTGCTATTGACGAACGGCTGCACATGTGAAATAATATACGATGTGAAGAGAAACTGATGGGAATAAAAAAAGCGCCAGAGTCAAACGGCTCAAAACGCTTACGAAACGCTTGAACGGCCGGGTACTTTTGCCTGCGAGCATTGCGGCACTGATCGAAGCCGTCCGGTGATTCGCTGTATATGGGGCGAAAATCCTTCTTTATGTCCTGAGCAAACCATAACCAGGGGGAAAAGTAATGGGTACTGTAACAAAAATCCTGCCCATTGCAGCAGCGGTGTTGGCTCTTGCTTCACTTTTTGTTTCTTGTCTTGCCAGAAAGGAGCGAAAAAGCAAATGAAACTCAGACCGCAAAAGGGCAACGGTGGGCATATCACCAGCTACAATGTGATCATCGGCAGCAAAGAAGCCCGCGAAGCCGGATTGCTGATGGAGGACGGCGCGCCGAAGTCCGTCCGCAAGATCGTCTACCCGGCGGAGCGCCGGATCATCATCGAATTGGACACATCAGTGACCGAGGGGGAGTAGCCGAAAGGCCGCTCCCTTTTTTCGTCGCAGCGATGCGCATGCGCCATGCCTGTTTTGCTTGCGCTTTCCAGCGAATCGCGGTATAATAGGACGAATGTGTGATAAGGAGGATGAAGCCTGTGGTAGATACCCGTCAGGAGATCCGCATCGGCGATGTGATCCAGACGCGCAAGCCCCATCCCTGCGGCTCCAGCGAATGGAACGTGACCCGTACCGGGGCGGACATCAAGATGAAATGCAGCGGCTGCGGACGCATCGTCATGCTCGACCGCGAGACCTTCCTCAAGCGGCGGAAAAAGGTGCTCGTCCAGGGCCCGGCGGTGACGGAATGATGGCCTGGGTGGCCGAATTCCTCGTCAGCCTGTGTGCGGCGCTGTTACTGCGCTTCTGCGTGCTTAATTTCGCCCGTATCAAGGGGCACAGCATGATGCCCACCCTCCGCGATGGCGAAAGGGTGCTGGTGTGGCGGCTGAATTACCTCTTTCGTGCGCCGCGCAGGCAGGAGGTGGTCATCTGTCACTATCCCGGACGGCGGATGAAGCACTGCAAGTGGTGGCCGCAGGCCTTCGTCAAGCGGGTGATCGGCTTGCCGGGCGATACGATCGAATTTGCGGACGGTGTTGTGCACGTCAATGGCGAAGCGCTCGATGAGCGCTATCTGGATCCGGCGCGCTGCCGCTTCCTGCGGGATCGTGCGCCGCTGACCCTCGGCGCGGATGAGTATTTCGTCATGGGGGACAACCGCGACCGCTCCAACGACAGCCGAAGTGTCGGGCCGATCCGCCGCAGGGACATCCGCGGCAAGGTCGTCTGCACCCTCTGGCCGCTGAAAAACGTGCGGTTCGTCCGCTAACGGACAACATCCGCCAGATTGTTACAAAGGTTTCTTGCGTCCCATAGGGAAGTGTGCTATAATCAGAATGAATTCTTTTGTTCATATCAGTTTCGAAGGTTGGTGACCTGTATGCGGAAGTTCATGTTTGCCCTGCTTTTTGTGCTTTGCCTGCTGCCTGCCGCTGCATTGGCGGATACGTTCACCTTTGCTGATCTCGGCGCATCCTGCGAGATTTCCGGGGAGAAGTATACCATCATCACGCCTGAGAATGTGGCCGCCAAGGAAGCCTGGCTGACCAACCAGAAGAAGACGGCCGAAGAGGTCCAGGCTGATTTTGCCGCGCGCGGTGTGCTGCTGCAGGCCTGGTCGGCGGAAGGCGATGTCTGCCTGGAGCTCACCGCTGTGCAGGATCAGTACGCGGCGCAGTATTATGATGTCAACAAGGTCTCCGAGGAGGAGCGCCGCACCTACCGTCTGGGGCATTCGTCCGACAAGACGGGTGAATGGCGCGCCCAGGGGTATGATTATTCCTCCGCGAAGTGGCAGAATTACAAGAACGGCGGCCGCTTCCTCAAGCTGGAATATACCCGCACCAACAACGGGCAGTCCTATCGCGGCGTCGCGCGCAAGACCATCCGTAATGGCTGGCATATCCATCTGGATTATCAGGTGTATGGCCGCACGCTGAAGACCAGCGATGAATCCGCCCTTGAGACCGTGATGAAGACCTGGAAGTTCTTCGAGGTCACCAGCCGCCCCACTACCGGCACGATGGCCGCCAAGGTGATCTTCACCTCCACGCCCCCGCAGGAGACCAATACCGGCAAGTTCACCCTGAGCGGCACCGGCTCCAGCGGCCTCAAGATCGTCACCGTGCTCATGCGCATGTCGGCCTCCGGCGCGGATCGCGTTGAGACCGAGATCGACAGCAAGGGCAAATTCAGCATGGACGTCCAGCTCCCGCGCGAGGGGTATTGGCAGATGACCTACATGGTCATGAACGGCGAAGAAGTCATCGAGGAGGGGCATTTCGACCCCATCACCTATGACAAGGATCTTCTGACCGTCAGCCTCAATGCGGAACTGCCCAAGACGCTCGCACTCACCGGCGATAAGCTCGTCATTTCCGGCACCACCATGAAGCAGACCAAGGTGCAGTGCATCGTTGACGGTCGCAACTACAGCAAGGCGATCACCACCAACAATTCCGGCGGCTTCTCCTTCACCATCGATACCAGCGCCGAGGGTCTCTACAACATCACTCTCGTCTTCCAGAAGAAGGGCTACTCAACGCGCCGCTTCACCTGCGAAGCCAAGCGAACCTTCACCGAGGCGGATCAGCGCGATGCCGTGCGTTCTTCCGCCGTCAAGCCCAGCTACACCAACCTGAAGAACAAGATCAACACCTACATGGGCAAGTACATGGTCTACACGCTCAATATCCAGAGTATTTCGCAGACCACCACCGGTTATCTGACCTTCGCGGGCATGTCCAAGACCAAGGATGGCACCTATAAGGACATCGTTGTCATCCGTTCGTCCGATCTGCCGGATTTCACCGCGGATTCCTCTGCTCGCGTCTACCTCAAGTGTATCGGCACTTATGACGTGGTCGGCGATGACGGCACCAATACCTATCCCTATTTCGACCTGCAGTGGGTCGAGTGATCCGAAACATGCATGCGGCGTTCTCTGTGACGGGGACGCCGCTTTTTTGATTCGCCGCTGTATTTCCGCCGTATAGGGCTTGCATTTTGGCGCAAAAGCGAATACAATGTGGGTGATTCGTATCAGGCAGAGTAGCTTCTGGCGCGTCAAGTGCTTGTGAACGGGGAGTTGTCACAAGACGAAGGGGGCTTCGTTCCATTTCTTTTCGAGCTGAACGAGAAAAGATGGGACGACCAAGACCCGCGGTGCCAGCGGCGCATCCCGCTGCTTCGGTGCAAGCTGCCTCCTGCGAGTCGTTCATTTTCGACCCGAAAAAGGGGGCTTTTCTCATGCAGAAAAAAAGCGGATTGCCGGTCGAAACGATCACCGTGACGGCAATGCTCGTGGCGCTGCAGATCGTCCTGGGGAATCTCCTTCAGGTGCCGTTGCTGGGTAAACAGTACAATTTCGGCTTTTTGCCCATTGCCCTGGCCGGTGCGCTGATGGGCCCCGTCCCTGCGATGATCGTCGGCGGCCTGGGGGATCTCCTTGGTGCGCATCTCTTTCCAGCAGGGGCGTATTTCCCTGGCTTCACGCTGACGAACATCCTGGTCGGCCTGATCTGCGGCCTGATCCTCAAGGGCCGGAAGCCTTCCTGGCTGCGCTGTATCGCCGCCGTGACGCTTTCGCTTGCCGGGTGCAATCTGCCGCTGAATTCGCTCTGGCTGAATCTCCTGGCGTATGTGCCGGGGCGCGGCTATTGGACATGGCTCACCGTGCGTGCGCCGAATTACCTGGTGGAAGTTCCTATCAACGTCATGCTGTGCTACCTGATGCTCCATGCGATGAAGCGCGTGAAGCTGCCTGCATCCATGCATTTGAAGAAGTGAAGGAGGATGAATCATGCCGCGCTTTTCCAAGAAGGCGATCCTGGAGGAGCTGACCCACCTTTATCCTGACGCAGGCCCGGAGCTGAATTTCTCCAACCCCTATGAAACACTGGTGGCTGTCATGCTGTCCGCCCAGTGTACGGACAAGATGGTCAATCGCGTGACGCCTGCGGTCTTTGCGCGGTATCCCGATGCGGCGAGCATGGCGGCAGCCACGGTGGAGGAGCTCTATCCGATGGTAAAGCCCTGCGGCTTCAAGTCCAAGGCAACAAACATCATCGAGACCTGCAAGCTGCTCATGCTGCGTCACGGCGGCGAAGTCCCCCGCACCATGGAGGAGCTGACGGCCCTGCCCGGCGTCGGCCGCAAGACTGCCAATGTGGTCATGTCCAACGCATTCGGCGTGCCGGCCATCGCGGTGGACACCCATGTGTTCCGCGTGAGCAACCGTCTTGGGCTGGCCGAGGCGGATGACGTCCTCAAAACGGAGCTTCAGCTGCAAAAGGCCATTCTGAAAAAGGATTGGCTGGATATGCACCATCGCATCATCTTCCATGGGCGGCGTGTCTGCAAGGCGCAGCGCCCGTTGTGCAGTGAATGCACCCTGCGCGACCTGTGCAAGGCAGAGCGCGAACGGCAGAAGGTGGCGAAACAATGAGGTTTTTCATCAGTTTCTCCGCACGTCAAACCGGGAATTGTGCAGAGATCGCGCACCATTTGTCCGCGGAGGGCGACCACATCGTCCATTATGCGTCGCTCCATGCACAGGGGTGCGCGAACTGCGCCTATGAGTGCTTCACGGGGGAATGTCCCTATCGGGCGGATGGCGTGTACGCGTTGTATCAGGCGATGACGCAGGCGGAGCAGACCGTCCTGCTCGTGCCCATCTACGGCGGCCATCCCTCCTCGCTGTATTTCTCTTTCTGCGAGCGCGGACAGGGCTTTTTTGCCGATGAAGCCGCCTGGGATGCGGTCATCCGCAGGCTGTATATCATCGGCATCTATGGTTCCGCAGCGGAAACGCCGGACTTTGTGCCTTGCCTGGAAAAATGGTTTGCCGATTCGCCCTATACCGAGCGTGTTCTCGGTCTCGAACGTCATGCTTATGGGCAGAAAATGCAGGATCTGCTGCTGGATGTCCCTGACGTGCGCCGAAAGCTGACGGCCTTTCTGCAATTAAAAGCGGCTGACGTTGCATCAGCCGCATGCGCTTCTCCACCGCGATGGGGGAGCGCTTTTATAGTGCGATGGTCACGATCTCCACGACCGCCTGGGCGATCAGCGAGATCGCAACGAAGGTCCAGACGACATTGACCGCGCCGAAGGGGTTGATCAGGATAATGATGGCCATCGCCGCCGCCAGAGCAGCTGCAACGCCCGGCATATACCAGGTGGAGAGGCGCAGCCGGCGCATATCCGCCATCTTTTGCAGCCTGGATGCCGCCAGGAGCAGCATCGCGATGGCATACACGACCGTCAGCAGGGGGAAGGCCGTCAGGAACCAGTCGTGCTTCACGATGCAGGCCACGCCGCCCATGCACAGCAGCAGTCCCTTGAAAAGCAGCTGCTGCTGTGCGGCAAGCTCCGGCGCGGTGGTGAAGTATCGCAGGATGTTCATCAGCCCGGCCAGCACCATCAGGATGCCGGCGCCGATGATGATCGCGCTGGTGAAGCCGACCGGGTTGATCAGCAGCAGCACGCCCACTGCGATCTCCAGGATGCATGCGCCGATATTGCCACACTTGCTGCGGAAAAACCGCTTGATGTTCATTTTCCTATCCTCCAGATATGCTTTACGCGTTCAGAATCTCCATGAATTCATCGCCCGTGATGGTCTCCTTCTCGTACAGGTGCTTCGCCAGACGGTCCAGCACTGCACGGTTCTCCGTCAGGATGGCTTCCGCCTTGGCGTATTGCTTCTTGACCAGCTCCACCACGAGGGCATCAATGCGCGCCTGCGTTTCCGCCGAGCAGGCCAGGGAAGTATCCCCGCCCAGATAGGCGTTCTCCATGGTCTCCATGGCCACCATGCCGAATTCGTCCGACATGCCGTACCGGGTGATCATCGCACGGGCCAGACGGGTCGCCTGCTCGATATCGTTGGATGCGCCCGTGGTCACATTGCCGAAGACGATGGCTTCTGCTGCACGTCCGGCAGTGTAGGTCGCGATCTTATTCTCGATCTCCTGCTTGTTCATCAGGTAGTGGTTGCCTTCGTCCACCTGCATGGTGTAGCCCAGCGCGCCCGAGGTGCGGGGAACGATGGTGATCTTCTGCACCGGCGCGGAGTGATCCTGCATGGCGGCGACCAGTGCGTGACCGATCTCGTGGTAGGCCACGATGGACTTTTCCTTGTCGGTCAGGATGGCATTCTTCTTCTCGTAGCCAGCGATGACGACCTCGATGGAGGCTTCCATGTCGGCCTCGGAGGCTTCGGTGCGGCCATCGCGGACGGCACGCAGGGCAGCCTCGTTGACGATGTTGGCCAGTTCAGCGCCGGATGCGCCGCTGGCCATGCGGGCGATGCGGCCGAAGTCGATATTCGGGGCGCACTTGACCTTCTTGGCGTGGACGCGCAGGATGGCTTCGCGGCCCTTCAGGTCGGGCAGTTCAACGGGGACGCGGCGGTCAAAACGGCCGGGACGCACCAGCGCCGGATCCAGGGATTCAGGACGGTTGGTGGCCGCGAGAATGACTACGCCGCCGGAGGACTCAAAGCCGTCCATCTCCGTCAGCAGCTGGTTCAGCGTCTGCTCGCGCTCGTCATTGCCGCCCATCTTGCCGCCGCTGCGCTTCTGGCCGATGGCGTCGATCTCATCGATAAACACGATGCAGGGGGCCTTTTCCTTGGCCTGCTTGAACAGGTCACGCACTTTGCTCGCGCCCATGCCAACGAACATCTCCACGAATTCCGAACCGGAAATGGAGAAGAAGGGCACCTCGGCCTCACCGGCGACAGCCTTGGCCAGCATGGTCTTGCCTGTACCGGGAGGGCCAACGAGCAGCACGCCCTTGGGCATCGTCGCACCGATGTCGCGGTACTTCGCCGGGTCGTGCAGGTAATCGACGATCTCCTGCAGGCTTTCCTCGGCCTCATCCACACCCTCGACGTCATCAAACTTGATGCCCGCTGAGGACTTCACATACACCTTCGCCTTGGAATTCCCCATGCCGAAGGACATCGAGCCGGAGCCCATCTTCTTGTTCATCTGCTTCATCAGCAGCCAGCCCAGACCGCCGAAGATCAGCATGGGCATGACCCAGCTGAGGAAGAGCGTCAGCAGGGGAGAGGTCTCCTCCTGGATTTCCGAGCCGTAGGTCGCGCCGTGCGCATACAGGCGCTCGTTGAGCCCCGGATCATCCACGACGCCCGTGCGGAAGTACTTTTCCTGCGCCTTGTCGGTGAAAACAATCTGGTTCGCGTCGATCTGCACCAGACCGACATTGTCATTCATGGTCATTTCCATGAAGGTGGAATAGTCCACGGTCTCCACACTCTGTCCGGCAATAAAGGGCACGACCAGCGTGTTGACGAGGAAAAGCACCAGCATGACGATCATGAGGTAGTATGCAAATGGCTTCTTTGTGTTCTTGACTTCGCTGTTCATATGTATACCTCCCTACATCCAAGATGCTACCATGGTATTTTGAACTGAAATTCAACTCAATATCAACTGAATATGAACTTTCGGCATATGACAAAGCGGCCGCATCTCCGCATGGGTGGAGACACGGCCGGGGTATCCTTTGTCAGCAATTGATGACCTGCATCCGCACCAGATAGACTTCCGCCTGAACCTCCAGCGGTGCATCGAAGCAGCCATCCTCATCCTGCGTCGCATGAGAAGCCAGCCGCACGCAGGGCGCCACGAAGAGCTGACCGCGCCAGAAATCCTGTGCGGGGCAATTCAGGCAAAGCGGAATGGTCAGCGTGACGGTGGAATGCCCGGTCAGGCAGCGTCCGGCACAGTCGCGCACCTGGACGGCCACGGGCACCGTTACGCGCAGGAGGGACTGGCGGCATTCGTTGATCTGCTCCCAGGTGGATTGTCCGCAGACCGTGACGCCCATGAGGGTCAGCGGCTGCTCGGCGTATTCGGGCAGGTCGGTGACGCAGAGTGTCTGGGTCATGCGGCGCTGGAATGTACGTCCGGTGGAGATGATGCGCGGCACGAGGCATCCGCCAGAACCGGCCAGCCCGCAGGTGCAGGGATCATTCCCGCATGCGTTGCAGACGGTGTCGCCGTTGCCGCAGCCGCAGGACGGATTCCCGCCGCAGCGTCCGCACTGGCAGGGCGTGTTGGCAGGAGCCTGCCCCCATTGCGCACAGGCATTGCATGCGGGCGTTCCGTCACCCGTGCAGCCGCTAGAGCATCCCTGGCTGCATCCCCAGCGCCGGTTGCAGGTCGGCCATCTTCTGCTGGAAAGAGAAGAGCAGCGTCCGTTCATATCGATTCGCCTCCGTTACTTGGTCAGTGGGCGCGGTTCCACTGTCAGCCTATGCAAAGTGGACGCCAGGGTGCATCATTGGGCGAAAGAATCGGCCAAAGCATGAAGAAGATCGCCATGAACCGAAAAAAGCCCATGTACAAGCCGGACCGATTCGGATATAATGGAGGAAAGGCACCCGAAAAAAGGAGAAATGCATATGGACAAGCGTACCCGTGTGTTGAATGCCATGGACAAAAAGCCGGTGGATCATGTGCCGGTCGGATTCTGGTATCATTTTGACGGCAAACAGGCGATGGGGGAGCCCTGCGTGCAGGCGCATGTGGACTATGTCCGCGACTGCGATCTGGACATGATGAAGGTCATGTGTGACGGGTATTTCCCGTACCCTGTGCCAGAGAGCATCCGTGAGGCGAAGGACTGGTGGCAACTTCAGCCCATTCGGGCGGATCATCCCTTCATCCGCGAACAGGTGGAGCGTGCGCGTCGGATCGTCGAGGAAGTCGGTAGCGAGATGCCCGTCTTCTATAATGTGTTTGCGCCTTTTGCGTCCATCCGCTTCGGTGCGGGGGAGGACCGCGTGATGGCGCATATCCGTCAGGATAAGCTGGCGGTCATGCATGCGCTGGATGTCATCGCGCAGGACAATGCTCTTCTGGCTGAACTGCTGATCCGCGAGGCTGGCTGCGACGGCGTGTATTACTGCGTCCAGGCTGGGGAGGCGGAACGCTTCACCCCGGCGGAATACCGGGAGATGATCACCCCGAGCGACCTCTATGTCCTGGAGCGCGCAAACCGCTTCAGCGACTACAACATCCTGCATTGCTGCAGCTGGTCTGGTACGCCCAATCAGCTGGCACTGTGGCAGCATTACCCCGTCAAGTGCGTCAACTGGGGCGTCTATGTGGAAGAGATGCCCCTGGCGGATGGCCGGATCTTCTTCGGCGACAAGGCCTGCCTGGGCGGATTCGAGAGCCTCCACCGGGAGGGCATGACGCATCAGGGACTCCTGCACAACGGGACGGAGGACGAGATCAAAGCCTTCACGCGCGACACGATCCTGACCTTCGGCAAGCGCGGCTTGCTCCTCGGGGCGGACTGCACGGTGAATTCCGATATCGGACACGAACGCATCCGCTGGGTGGTGGAGGCAGCGCGTTCGGTCTGAATCACGACGGATTTCGGCTCTGGCGAAAAACAGACGAAAATTTTACATGAGAAGCCCCAATTGTGTCCATGGTCAATCGGGACTTCTTTTTGTATGATAAATACAAGTCAAAATTCAATGGCATCAATGCCCAGTTACCCAAGCGGCCCAGATGAGGAGGTCCAACAATGGAAGGAACCGAGCGCATCATTCAGAGCGATTTGCGCGGCAAGCCCAAGTCCAAGGGAAAGTATCTGCTCAAGCGTCTCCGGGAGAGCTGGCAGTGGTATGTGTTGCTGCTCCCGGCGCTGATCTACGTTTTCATCTTTGAGTATGTGCCAATCTACGGTCTGCGCATCGCGTTCGTGGACTTTAAGCCCCGCCGTGGCATCAATGGCAGTGAGTGGGTGTGGTTCGAGCATTTCATCCGCTTCTTCAATTATCCCAAGTTCTGGGATCTGCTGAAGAATACGCTGTCCATTACGCTGTTGTCACTGTGTACGTTCCCGTGCGCAATCATCTTCGCACTCATGCTGAACGAAATGCAGCAGCTCAAGCTCAAAAAGACCGTTCAGATGCTGACCTACGCGCCGCACTTCCTGTCCGAGGTCGTTGTGTGCTCGCTGATCCTGATGATGCTGAACCAGTCCTACGGGCCGATCAACAACTTGTTGGCTGCCATGGGTTTTGACCGCATCCCTTTCATGACAAAGCCGGATTACTTCCCGGCGATCTACGTCTGGTCAGGTGTATGGCAGAACCTCGGCTGGAGCTCCATCCTGTACATTTCCGCCCTGTCCAGCATCTCGCCTGAGCAGATCGAGGCGGCGAAGATCGATGGTGCCAACCGCATGCAGATCATCCGCCACGTCAATATCCCGGGCATAATGCCGACCATCGCCATCAACTTCATCATGAGCACCGGCCGTCTGCTGTCCGTTGGTTATTCGAAGATCTTCCTGCTGCAGAACGACCTGAACCTTGATGCCTCCCAGGTCATCTCGACCTATGTGTACCAGGTCGGCCTGGTGGATTTCCAGTATGACTACTCCGCGGCCATTGGCCTGTTTAACAATGTGGCGAACATCATCGTGCTGCTGCTGGCCAACCGGGTCGTGAAGAAGGTCACGGACACGGGCCTGTTCTGATGGAAGGAGGGGCAAACATGACGAGTGTGACATCCAACGCAGCCAATAAGATCGATCCCGCCGCTTATGTGACGGTGAAGAAAAAGAAGAAAAAGCTCAGCCTGTTCGATGTGATCAACAATTCACTTCTGATCCTCCTGACGCTTTTGTGCCTCTATCCGCTGTATTACACCCTGATCGCGTCCGTGTCGGATTTCACGGCGGTCGCGACGGGCAAGGTGAGCTTCTGGCCGATCAACTTCCAGCTCAAGGCGTATCAGGCGGTGTTCGAGAACAGCCAGATCTGGACCGGCTACCGCAATACGATCATCTACACGGTTGCAGGTACGGCCTTCAACCTGTTCCTGACCATCCCTGCGGCATATGTAATGAGCAAGAAGCAGATGCTGGGCCACAGCATCATCACCTGGTATTTCCTCATCACCATGTACTTTGGCGGCGGCATGATTCCGACCTACCTGCTGTATAAGGATCTGGGCCTGCTGGACAATCCGCTGGTCATGATCGTTACCGGCGGCCTGAGCATCTACAACATGGTCGTGGCGCGCACCTACTTCTCCTCGAGCATTCCCGGCGACCTGTATGAGGCTGGCCGCATCGACGGATGCAGCGAATTCGGCCTGTTCTTCAAGATCGCACTGCCGCTGGCCATGCCCATCATTGCCGTGCTGACGCTGTACTACGCCGTTGGCCACTGGAACAGCTACTTCTCCGCGATGATGTACCTGACCAAGCAGTCCTATCAGCCCCTGTCGCTGGTGCTGCGGCGTATCCTGATCATGAATCAGTCCGCCGTGGATGAAGCCGGCTTGATGACCCTTGACCCGGCGCTGCTCCAGGATGCAGCGGCACGCGCCAACCTCGCCATCGTCATGAAGTACGCCCTGGTGCTCATCGCCAGCGCGCCCATGCTGATCCTCTACCCCTTCATCCAGAAGTACTTCGTCAAGGGTGTCATGATCGGCGCACTCAAGGGCTGATCGCCCTCCCATTTCGGATCGACCGCTTCCCGTGGGGGATGCGTTCATCAATCATCTATCATTGAAAGGACGGTATCACCATGAAGAAACTCGTTTCCCTGCTTCTGGTCGTCGCGCTGATGCTTGGTACGCTGAGCTTTGCCGTGGCTGACGAAAAGCCCGTCACCATCACCCTGCTGACCACCCGTCAGACGGCCGGCACGAACGATGCGGAGGATCTGTGGATCTTCAAGTATCTGGCGGACAAGTTCAACGTGAAGTTCGAGCTGTCCCAGACCATGGACGACACGTCGACCAGCCAGCGCATCGGCCAGATGTACGGCTCGGGCGACCTGCCGGACATCGTCATGGGCATCAACCTGAGCAACGATCAGGTCATGTCCTTCGTCGAGGAGGAATACCTCCTGTCCTGGAACGACCTCATCACCCCTGAGAAGATGCCCAACACCTATCAGGCGATGCAGGACTATCCGGATGCCTTCGCGGCTTCCACCGCCCCCGACGGCAAGATCTACACCCTGCCCTACATCCGTGGCGCTGTGTACTACAACAACACCGGTGCATACAGCCGCAGCGTGCGTGTGTATGTGAACACCGAGTGGATGGAGAAGTCCGGCGTTGAGAAGATGCCCGAGAACCTGAACGAGGTGCTGGAGATGCTGCGCGCCTTCAAGGCCGCTGACCCCAAGGGCCTGGGCGAGTTCAATATGCCCCTGGTCAACAACTCCACCAAGTTCTATGACTATGTGTGGCACTGCCTGGGCTTCTACGCCGGCAACAACACCCAGGAATACGGCACCCGCTTCGCCATCCGTAACGGCGAGGTCGTTCTGCCCGCCTACACCGAGCAGGCCAAGGATTTCCTGACCCTGTTCAACACCATGTACAACGAGGGCCTGTTCTCCAAGTCCCAGTTTGAATCCGACAAGACCATGCGCCGCGGCTGGATCTCCGCTGGCTATGCTGGCGTCATCGGCGATGACACCCTGCAGTACACCCAGGAAGATTGGCCCAACTGGGTCGGCCTGCCCCTGGTCCCCTCTGAGTATTGCGAGAACCCCATCGCATCTGTGAACATGGGCTACACCCTGCACGGCACCTGGGTCAATTCCGAAGCGAAGAACATCGACAAGATCTGCGAGATTGTTGACTACTTCTACTCCGATGAGGGCGCGACCCTCTACATGTACGGCCCCATGAAGGGTCAGGAAGTCTACGAGGGCTACGACGGCTGGTACTTCGACGAGAACGGTCAGCGCACCTGCGATGCCGTCATCCGCGGCGAAGTCAATGGCCAGGCGACCTATGTTGACAAGATGATCTCTCCCTGCTACTACATCGGCGGCCGCTTCGACCGTGCGTCCGATTACCTGTACGTCATGGCCGGCATCGACCATGAGCCCCAGACCCTGCCCATCGTGGATGCGCTGACCGGTCTGACCCAGCAGGCGATCGTTGACCGCAATCCCACTCTGGACAATTGGGACGGCTGGTGGAACACCCAGCAGGCCAAGGTCATGGAAGGCAAGCTGACCTTCGTCATCCTGCCCAATGTGTACATGACCGCTGAGCAGAGCGAGAAGGTGGCAGACCTGAAGGCCCTGATCGAGAACCACATCAAGGCCGAATCCGCCAAGTTCATCGCTGGCGTGCGTCCTCTGTCCGAGTTTGATGCCTACATGGACGAACTGCGCGCCCTGGGCATTGACGAGTATGTGCAGCTGCACAAGGATGCCTATACTGCCTACATGAACGCGACCTTCACCAAGTAATTGACCAACCTCCGGGGGCAGGGCGTTGCGTCCTGTCCCCGGATTTTCATCCTGGGAGGAAATAGCCATGAATTGCTTCTTTGACAAGGATCGGATCATCTCTGTCTGCTGCGACGCTTCCGAGCCGGCTTGCGTGCATCTGGCCGTTCAGGATCTGATGCATGACCTGTGCAAGCTGTCCGGGAGGATGCCCGTGCTGCATGACACGCTGCCTGCAGCCGATATGCAGAATGTGCTGCTGGTGACCACGGCCAGCTCCCTGTCACTGGCCACATTGGGGATCAATGCATCCGCCATTGCAGGCAAGCGCGAGCACTTCATGATTGTTCCCTTCGCAAGGGGCCTTGCGGTCGTCGGCAGCGACAAGCGCGGCACCATGTGGGGCGTGTATGAGGTCTGCCGGCGGTATCTGCATGTGGATCCTATGTATTTGTGGACGGATCATGAGCTGCAGCAGGTCGAAACGCTGCTCCTGCCTACGGAAACGCTCATCGATGGCCCCAAGACCTACAATTTCCGCGGCTGGTTCATCAATGATGAAGACCTTATTGAAGGCTTCTGCAAGCGGGGGACGCCGGAAAAGGGCTACCATTTCCAGCAGGATTACGCAGAAATGCTGGACATGCTCATCGAAACGGCGCTGCGCCTGAAGCAGAACATGCTTATCCCTTGTTCCCACCTGGATATCATGCGCCCGGAGGACGAGGCGATCGTCGCGCGCATCACTGAGCGAGGATTGTATGTGTCCATGCACCATCAGGAGCCGGTGGGTGTGCATCAGTTTACCCTGGACCGCATCTGGGCGGAAAAGGGCGGCACAGGCAATATCAATTTCATCGACAACACTGATTTCTATCGCGCGACATGGGAGAAATACATCGCGCGATGGGCGAAATACGACGGCGTGATCTGGCAGCTTGGCCTGCGTGGACGCGGCGATCGCCCCGTGTGGTATCAGAACGACCGCGTCCCGGACAGCACGCAGGCGCGCGGCCAGTTGATCTCCGATGCCATCGCGATGCAGCTGGAGATGATCAAGGCTGCCTGTCCGGGCAGGGAAGTGCTGTCCTCCGCGACGCTGTGGATGGAGGGCATGCCGCTCTACCGTGCGGGCGCGCTGAAATTCCCCGAGGATACGATGGTTATCCAGTCCGACTTTGGCCCGGACCAGATGTGGGGCGAAGGCTATAACGAAACGCCGCGCTATCCCGGCACGGCGTATGGCGTGTACTATCATCTGGCGTTCTGGGGCTGCGGGCCGCATCTGATCCAGGGCAACCGGCCGGAGAAGATCCGCTTCAATTTCCGCCAGGCGCTGGAAAAGGGCGATACCGGCTATGTGGTGCTCAATGTGGCGAATTTCCGTGAGTTTGTCATGGGCGTCCGCTATGAGGCGGAACTGACCTGGGACATCGCTGCGGATGATGTGGATGCATACCGCGCGGCTTGGTGCCGGGATGAGTTCGGCCTGGCGGACACCTCTGCGCTGGAAACCCTCTATATGGATTATTTCCAGTGCTTTGTTCCCATGGATGATACGGTTTTCCCGGCGCAGATGACGTTCAATGACGGCATGGCGCGGCGCGTGGCGCTCAAGCTGATGCAGATCATCCGCGGGAGCGAGCTGAAGCAGGAGGACATCCAGAACAAGCGTCTCTATGCCTTTGACACCACCGACGCCTTCATCAGCTACTATCGCGATGCGACCGCGCAGGGGCTGATCCGCTTCCGTGCTTTGCATGAGCGCGCGCTTTCCCTTCGCGAAACGATCCCGGCACAGCGTCAGCGCTTCTATGACAGCAATGTGCTGGTGCAGATCGAGATCATGATCGGCATGTACGCCTGGGTGAACGCCCTTGCGCGTGCGGCGGAAAACCGTCGTGCAGGCGGCGACGATGAAGCCTTTGTGGCATGCATCCATCAGGCGTCCGCCGCGATGAAGCAGGCGCTGAGCGACCGTCAGAAGGCACTGTGGGGACGCTTCGCCCATTGGTATGACGGCGATCGCCTGATGAACCTGGCGGAGTGCCGCCGTCTGACGGAAACGCTGCTTCCCGCTGCGGAAGGCACGGCGGTGGACGCGCTGGGCAAACTCATTGAGTGAGGTGCATGGAATGAATACTGTTTATCAGCAGGATCTGCTGTCTGTTAGCAGCAATATCTCCCTGATGGTTCAGGTCGCACAAAATGAATTGGAGACCGGGTTGACGGAATACACCTTCGACCTGGCCTGGGATGCGGCTCAGGCCGAAGCGCCCGCCAGCAAGGTGCGGATCCTCTGGACCTTGCCCTGTGTGGATGTGCAGTATACCTGGCATCCGGATAGCCGTGCGCGCCGCGTGTTGGACAGTGACTGGCGGATGAAGCATCAGGCCATGCTGACGGGTTCGGCTCCCCTGGCGGTGGGCTTCAACGGGGCGGATGTAAGCACCTGCACGGTTGCAGCCAGCGAGGTGCGCAAGGTGACGTCCCTCCATCTGGGCGTGCATGACGAGGATAACACCCTGCATGCGGATTTCACCATGGGGCTGGCGCAGTTCAAGGGCTTGCCGCCGCATACGCAGATCAGGATCCGCATGGATCGCCGGCATGTTCCCTTCCACTGCGCGGTGACGGAGGCTTGCCGCTGGTGGGAGCAAGTGCTGCATATGCAGCATATGCCCGTGCCGGAAAGCTGCTTCAAGCCCCTGTATTCCTCCTGGTATAATTTCCATCAGGCTGTCACGGCGGATGCCATCGAAAGGGAATGCGCGCTGGCCCGTCAGCTGGGCATGGAAACGATCATCCTGGATGATGGCTGGCATTCCGAGCATGATGCACCCGGCTATGGCCATACCGGTGACTGGCAGGTCTGCCAGGCGAAATTCCCCGATATGGCGGCGCATGTCCGCCGTGTGCATCAGCTGGGCATGAAGTACATGGTGTGGTTCAGCGTGCCGTTCATTGGCTATCACGCAGAGAATTTCGCCCGCTTTGAGGGCAAGCTCCTGCGCCGGGTGGATCGCAATGAATGCGGCGTGCTCGATCCGCGCTATCCGGATGTGCGCGAGTATCTCATCGGCATCTATGAGCATGCCGTGCGGACATACGACCTGGACGGCTTGAAGCTGGATTTCATCGACCAGTTTGAGGATCGCGACCATCTGCCGCTGCATCCGGAAATGGACTATGCCTGCGTGCAGGAGGCCACCGAGTGCCTGATGACAGATGTGATGGAGCACGTCCGTGCCATCAAGCCGGACATCATGATCGAATTCCGCCAGCGGTATATCGGCCCGGCCATGCATCGCTTCGGCAATATGTTCCGTGTCGGGGACTGTGCCAGCGATATCGTCATGAACCGCGTCTGCATTGCGGATCTGCGCCTGCTGGGCGGTCAGACTGCCACCCATTCCGATATGCTGACCTGGAGCCGGGAGGAATCCGCTGAGGATGCCGCGTTGCAGATGCTCAACAGCATGTTCGGCGTGATCCAGTTCTCGCAGATCATCGCGGATATGCCGGATGCCCATCGGCGCATGACGGCCTTCTGGCTGGACTTCGCCCGGCTGAATGAGCAAGTGCTGCTGCACAGCGAATTCATCCCCATGGAGCCGCAATTCATGTACCCCGTGATCAAGGCGCAGGACGACACGACGGCCATCATCGGCGTGTACGCGCTGAACAAGGTGGTCGCGCTGGATGGCAGCCGCAAGAACGTCAAGCTGATCAATGCCACCAAGGCGGACAGGCTGTACCTGCATTTTGAGCAGCCCTGCAATGTGCGGATGACCATCCGTAACACCCTGGGTGAGGTCGTGCAGGAGGCGAACGCTGAATTCACCGGCCTGTGCTGCGTGGATGTGCCTTGCAGCGGCCTGATCGAAATGACCCTTGGTTGACAATCCCTGCGGAATGCATTATCATGGTGGAAAGGGGTGAGCTGGATGAAACGTTTGATCTGTGCAATTT
This sequence comes from uncultured Faecalibacterium sp., assembly GCA_964542315.1. Lineage (GTDB taxonomy): Bacteria > Bacillota > Clostridia > Christensenellales > Aristaeellaceae > UBA11524. The sequence continues at coordinate 37,359 of CAZIUA010000004.1, forward strand.
GTGCGCTGATGCTCTGCTTTGGCCTTGCATCGGCTGAAAAGGCCGTTCCGGGCAAGATCACTGTGATGATCTTCGACCGCGGGAACGTCCCCAGCCATGAGGGCAATGCGGCCAACAATCGCTGGACGCAGTGGGTGATGGACAATGCGCCGGTGGAGGTGGAATTCGTTTCCGTCGCCCGCGCAGATGCGGATCAGATCCTCGTCCACCTCTTCGCCAATGAAAATGCTCCGGATTACATTCCCTATGGCTCAAATCCGCAGACCTTCGTGAGCAATGGTATGTGCATGGAGGTCACGGACGAGATGCTGCTGCAGGTGCCTAACTACATCAAGCGCATCACCGCCTACCCGGAGGCGGATAAGGCGGCGACTTTCGGCGGTGTCCGGTATGGTTTCGGCTATGCGGAGAATGTGTTCCATAATCACAATGTGGTCATCCGTAAGGATTGGCTCGATGCCCTTCATCTGGATGTCCCTACCACCACCGAGGAGCTCCTCCAGGTGATGCATGCCTTCACCTATGATGACCCGGATGGCAATGGCGTGGACGACACATGGGGCACAAGCATGACGACGGACAGCCAGCGCATCTATGCGCATATGTGGGGCTGCCCATGGCCGGAAAAGTACATCGAGGATGCGGACGGCCGCGTCGTCTATTCCTGGGACCGCATCGAGGACTGGCTGACCTTCATCCGCCAGATCATTGCGGATGGCTGCGTCAACCCGGATTTCATGATCATGAAGGGCGATGACGACCGTGTAGATTTCCTTAACGGGCGCATCGGCATCTATGGTCAGGCGCGCTTCGCAAATCCGTCCTCTGCTGTCACCCTGTACCGTGATTTCATGGAGCGCAATCCCGGGGCGGAACTGGTCGCCTTTGCCCTGCCTGAAACGGATAACGGCAAGTTCACCGCGTACATCAATGGCGGCGTCTCCTTCGGCGGATTCATCAATCCGGACACGAAGCAGCTCGATGCCGTGCTGGCCTATGTCAACTGGTTGATGGATCCCTCGGTGGAGGAGTATCTGTCCTTCGGCCCCATGGGGGAGTACTACGACAAGACGGAGGACGGCACCTATTACCCTGTGGCCTCCGCGAAAAAAATCGAAAACGAACTGGCCTGGAGCCCCTTCTACGATGCCTCCCTCATGCTCAGCGGCGGCGAGGAGGATCCGCTGGCCTCTGCGCTGTATAATCAGTATCTCATTTCGGCTGATCCGATGACGCAGGAATTCGGCGCGCTTTTCTACCAGCTGAGCTGCATCGCCAATGAGCCGGGCGCATCCGATCCCCGCAAGTGGCAGCAATTTCTCCCTGTTTTGCCCAAGGAGCTGCAGACCATCCGCGCCAAGGCGAATGCCGAGGTCGATGCCATCCTGCAGGCGGCAATGATCGATCCGCGCATCGCGGCCGGCGAGGCTGTGGCGAAAGCGCGCGATGTGTGGGAAGCATCCGGCGGCACGCAGGTCGATGCATTCTATGAGGCGTATTACGCCGCAGCAGGGGATGATGCGCTGCGGATGTCGGACTTCGAGCGGATGAAGACCACACCGACCCTGACCGAGACCGCACAGGTGGTTTACGACCGCCTGACACAGTGACATTACGCCTCCTGCCGGGTGCAGGAGGCGATTCTTGACCCGAAAATCCAACAACGCGCAAGGCGAAATGCATACATGGTACACCACGCGTCAATGTGGTATGATAAACTCAGAAAAGTGGGAATTTGCATCGTCAACATTCGATCTGAGAGAGGAGAATCACATTGTCAAAGCGAATTGTATTCATTGGCGCAGGCAGCTATACCTTCACCCGCAATCTCTGCCGTGACCTGCTGACCTTCCAGGCCTTCCGGGATGCAGAGCTCGTTCTCATGGACATCTCGGACGAGAATCTTGAACTGGCCCGGAAGATGGTCACCCGCATCGTCGAAGCGGGGAACTATCCGGCTAAGGTCATTTGCACGAAGGATCGCGTGGAGGCCCTGAAGGGTGCGGACGGCGTGCTGTGCACCATTTTGGTCGGCAGCAGGGCGGAACGTGCCAGCGATGTGGACATCCCCATGAAATACGGCGTGAGCATGTCCTGTGGCGATACGCGCGGGCCTTCCGGCATCTTTGATTACCTGCGTACCGTGCAGACCATGATGGACATCTGCGCAGACATCGACAAATACTGTCCCGATGCCATCTTCCTGAACTACACCAACCCCATGGCGATGCTCTGCCGCACGATGCAGACCGTCTATCCGCATCTGCATATCACCGGCCTGTGCCATAGCGTACAGGGCACTGCGAAGAAGATCGCGCGCTGGGCCGGCGTCGATTTTGCGGACTGCACCTATACCTGCGCGGGCATCAACCATCAGGCATTCTATGTGGACTATCGCTACAAGGGGCAGGATATCTATCCGCTGCTGCGCGAAGCTTCCAAGCGCCCGGAGATCTATAACGAAGAGCAGGTGCGCTTTGAGATGTTCAAGCACCTGGGCTATTTCTCGCCCGAAGGCTCCGGCCACCACAGCGAGTATGTGGCCTGGTTCCGCAAGCGTCCTGACCTGATCGAGAAGTATTGCCTGCATGGCACGGGCAAGGATCCCGGCTATCCGCTCACGCCTGAGCGCCGCGCCAAGATGGCAGCCGAGCGTCAGCAGAAGCTGGACGAGTGGATGAATGCCCCTGTTGATCTCAATCGCGGCCCGGAATATGCGGCGTATATCTTCAATGCCATCTTTGGTGACAACGAGATGTTCGAGTTCAATGGCAATGTGCGCAACTTCGGCCTGATCGACAATCTGCCGGAGGGCTGCTGCGTGGAGGTGCCTGTCATCGCCAGCAAGAAGGGCCTTCAGGCTGTGCATGTGGGAGCGCTTCCGCCCCAGTGCGCGCTGCTGAATTCCATCTCCGCCCAGTGTGAGGAGCTGGCCATCGAGGCCTATCTCCAGAATGACAAGGAGAAGGTCTACCATGCCTGTCTGTACGATCCGCTGTCCAGCGCTGTGCTGAGCATGGATGAGATCCATCAGATGATGGACGAACTGTTTGAAGCGGCTGCACCGTATATGCCGTTCCATTAAGCGAAACAAGGGAGGAAAAAACGATGCTTGGCTTTGGCTGCATGCGTCTGCCGATGATCGGCGACGAAGTTGATATTCCGCAATTCTGTAAAATGGTCGACCGCTATATGGCGGAAGGCTTCAACTACTTCGATACGGCCCATGGCTATATCAACGGCAAGAGCGAGACCGCGCTCAAGGCCGGTCTGACTAGCCGCTATCCGCGCGAGAGCTATATCCTGACCAATAAGCTCTCCGGCAATTTCTTCAAGTGCAGGGAGGACATTGCGCCCCTGTTCCAGCAGCAGCTGGATGCCTGTGGTGTGGAGTATTTTGACTACTACCTCATGCACGCGATGAACGCGGGCAAATTCCGCCGGTATACGGAACTGGGCGCCTTTGACGAGGTGCTGAAGCTCAAGGAGCAGGGCAAGATCCGCCATGTGGGCATTTCCTTCCATGACAATGCCGATGCGCTGGATATGATCCTCACCGAGCAGCCTGCCATTGAGATCGTGCAGATCCAGTTCAACTACCGCGATTATGAGGATGCCACCGTGCAGTCCCGCAAGTGCTACGAGGTGTGCCGCAAGCATGGCAAGCCCGTCCTGGTCATGGAGCCCATCCGCGGCGGCAACCTGGTCGACCTGCCCGAAGCGGCCAAGATGGTGCTCAATGACCTGAATGGCGGCAGCATCGCCAGCTATGCTCTGCGCTTTGTGGCCTCCTTCGAGGGGATGAAGATGATCCTCTCCGGCATGAGCAGCGAGGCGCAGATGGAGGACAATCTCGCCACCATGAAGAACGTCAAGCCGCTGGATGAACGTGAAATGGCAGCGATCGGCGAGGTGGTGCAGATCCTGCGCAGCCAGAACCAGATCCCCTGCACGCGCTGCCAGTATTGTACGGAGCGCTGCCCGAAGAATATCAACATCCCGCGCCTCTTCGCCATCGAAAACACCAAGCGCGAATTCCAAAATGCCCATGTGGAATGGGATTATCAGAATGCCATCAAGGATCACGGCAAGCCGACGGACTGCCTCGGCTGTGGCCTGTGCGAGAAGGCCTGTCCGCAGTACATCCCGATCCGCAAGCTGCTGCGGGAGATCGCAGACAGGTTTGAGAGCTGATCCTTACGAAGGAGGAATGACCATGTATATCGCATCTGACGACCGCTATGACGCGATGACGTACAACCGCACCGGCAAAAGCGGCCTGAAGCTGCCTGCAGTCTCGCTGGGTCTGTGGCACAATTTCGGCAATACCGGCCGCTTTGACACCATGCAGCAGATGTGCTTCACTGCCTTTGACCATGGTGTGACCCATTTCGACCTGGCCAATAACTACGGGCCGCCCGAAGGTACTGCGGAGATCAACTTCGGCCGCATCATCAAGGAGGATCTGCATCCTTACCGCGACGAGATGATCATCTCCACCAAGGCGGGCTACTGGATGTGGCCGGGCCCGTATGGGGATTGGGGCAGCCGGAAATATCTGCTGTCCAGCCTGGATCAGAGTCTGAAGCGCTTGGGTCTGGACTATGTGGACATCTTCTATCACCACCGGATGGATCCCAATACGCCCCTGGAGGAAACCATGGGCGCGCTGGCCACGGCGGTGCAGTCCGGCAAGGCACTGTATGTCGGCCTGTCCAACTACAACGGCGAGACCCTTGAAAAGGCATGCGCCATCCTGGATGACCTGAAGGTGCCGTTCGTAATCAACCAGAACAAGTACTCGATCTTCGACCGCACCATTGAAAAGAATGGCCTGAAGGAAACGTCTGCGCGGCTGGGGAAGGGCATCATCGCCTTTTCGCCCCTGGCGCAGGGTCTGCTGACGGATCGCTATTTGAAGGGCATCCCGGCGGACAGCCGCATCCGCACAGATTCGCGCTTCCTGAAGGAGACCTCCCTCACGGAGGAAAAGCTGCAGCAGATCCGTCAGCTGAACGACCTGGCGGCGCAGCGCGGTCAGACGCTGGCGCAAATGGCGCTGAGCTGGATCCTGCGGGACGGCATCGTCACCAGCGTGCTGGCTGGCGCATCGCGTCCGGAGCAGATCCTGGACAACATCAAGGCTGCGGAGAATACCACGTTCACCGCGGAGGAGCTTACCCTCATCGATCAGATCAGCCTGAAATAAACACAAAGCCGTCCTGAGCAAACACACTCAGGACGGCTGTTTTATGCCATTCAGGAAATGGTCTCATCCGGGAGGATGGGCAGGCGCAGGATCACCTTCGTGCCTTGGTGCTCGGAGCTTTCGATGTCAAAGCCGTATTGCGTGCCAAGCTGCAGGCGGATGCGCCGGTAGATATTGCGCAGCCCCAGCCCGATGGCGCTGCTCGTTTCACTGTTGCCGTATTCGGCGATGCTGGCCTTGAGTTCCGCCAGCGCCTCAGCGGACATGCCCTTGCCGTTGTCCGCGATCACGAACTGCATCTCATCTTCACCCACGCGATGCCCTTCGATGCGCAGGATCCCGTGCCCGATGATCTGCTCCAGCCCGTGGTACATGGCGTTTTCCACGATGGGCTGCAGGATCATCTTCAGCATCCGGCATTGCAGGATGTTCTCGTCGATGTCGAATTCCGTGGAGAACCGATCCGGATAGCGGGCGTTCATGATCTGCAGGTATTTGTGGATGCAGTCCAGCTCCTGCTGCACGGTCACGATATGTCCGCCCTTGATGCTGTAGCGGAAGATATCCGACATGGCGCCGGAGATCGTGACGACCTCGGGCGCATCGTAGGCCAGGCCGATGCTGGAGAGGCAGTTGAGCGTGTTGTAGAGGAAATGCGGGTTGATCTGGCTGCGCATGGCGAGGATGTGCGCCTGCTTTTCCTCCAGCTTGGCGTCGTAGAGCGCAGTCTGCTGGTCGAGGTTTTCCTGCGTGATCTGTTCGACCTTGTCCAGCAGGAGGTTGATGTTCTCGGCAATGAGGCCGCTCTCGTTCTGGTAGGGGATCGACAGCCGCTGATGCAGATCACCGTCTTCCGTGCGCTGCTTGAGGAAGTCAGCGATGTCCTCTACCGGCTCGGCCACATTCTTGGACGTCGCCCAATGCATGAGCAGCATGACGGCAATCATGGCCAGGAAGAGCAGCAGGCCGACCACGATGAGGTTGCGGATGTCCTGGGTGATCTCAGCGATGGGGATGATGGAAACGATCTTCCAGCCAGTGCTTTCGATGGTCTGATATTGAGCGATGGATGCCTTCCCGTTGTAGCTGAGGTGATCGTTGACGGTCTGCGTTTCGCCCTCGAGCCAGAACACGTCCGTGAACACTTCGCCCGGTGCGGTGTCCTTGTTGCTGACGATGACCCGGTTCTCCTGGTCCAGCAGCAGGAAGAGGGAATTCTGCGTCGCGCCGTCCACCTGGACCAGCTTCGTCAGCTGGTAGATATTCAGCACGAGCACGCCCACGCCGATCTTGCTTCCGTCGCCGGTGAGGTAGGAATGGAAGATCGGGAACACATACGCGTAGAAGTGATCGTGATACCCTTCGACGTAATCGATGAACGTCGGCTGAATGAAATCCGCATCGCGAATGCCGTATGTGCGGATGAGGGCCTCCGTCACGCCCTCGTCATTGCGGACGGGGTCGGAGATCTTCCGCGTACCGTTGTTCAGCAGGAACACGCTGTAGATATTCGGGTTGGATGTGGTGATGGAGCTGATCATCTCCATGATGTAGGGGTACAATTCATAATTGCGCACCGGATTGCTGGAGATCAGCACCTCCTGCACATATTCGGAGTAGGTGAGGATGCCCGATGAAGACCGCAGCGTTTCGGCCGCCTCGTTGATGGACTGGGCGACTGCGTTCATCTGGCTTGTGGCGAGATTCATCGCCCTGCGCGTGCTCAGATCCACCGCGCCGGTGAAGAAAATGCCCTGCACCAGTACCATCAGCAGCAGGATGCACACCGTCAGGAAGCTGAACTGGCTCTTCAGCGGCAGATGGCGCAACCGGGAGCGGCGTTTCTTCCTCATGCGGATCCGCCTTCTTCCCGCCTGCGGTATTCACTGGGCGTGCAGCCGACATGCTTTTTGAATACCTTGTCAAAATAGAAGTAATCGTTGTAGCCGATCCGGTCGCAGATCTCCTTGAGCGGCAGCGTGGTGGTGGTGAGCAGCTGGCGGGCGTGCCCCATCCGCAGGCGCGTGATGTACTGCGTGAAGGTCAGCTTCGTCTCCTTGCGGAACAGCTCGCAACAATAGCTGACATTGATGTAGAACCGGTCGCACAGATCCTGCAGGTTCAGGTTGTCCATATAGCGCTCATCCACATGGCGCAGCAGCATCTGGAAATGCTGATACGCGGAGCCGTCGCGCACGTCCGTCTGGGGGCTGAGCTGTTCGCCGAGGTACTGGCACATCGCATGCAGATCGCTGAATTTCTCCACCAGCGAATAGGCCTTCAGGGGGATGATGTCATCCAGCGCATCCGTGCGCGGAAGGCGCGAGGGCAGATCCTCAGCGATCAGATTCCACAGCGCGAGGGCATCGTTGGTCGTCAGGCCCTGTGCCTTGAACAGATCCGGCAGGGAGGCGAAATAGCATTTGAGCGAATCGCTCTTGCGGACCTGCAATTCGCGGCTGATGCGCTGCCAGATATCGAACACGCGCGAATTCTGCGCCGCCCTGAAGCGGAAGACCTTCTGATCCGGCTGGACGAAGCGGTCGAACATGGCGAATTCCGCCAGGCGCAGCAGGTGGGGGAGCTGCTGAATGTCGTTCGCCATGGGGGAGAATCCGCAGCTGTCCATCTGGTCAGCCTGTGCGCAGAAAGCCGCATGGATGGCCTCCTGCGCGCCTTCGGTGCAGTTGATGAGGTAGACCAGCTTGCGTGGCCCCATCCGGAGCGTCAGCAGCTGATGCGGCGCATTCACCTTGATCTCCACCGGCGGTACAGCGGTGTCCGAGAGGATCACTGTGGCGGCCTGCCAGCAGGGGAGGAAATCATGCGCATAATAGGGCCGAAGCAATTCTGCCACGCTGGCCGTTTCGTTGTTGAGGGCGGAATACAGCGTCAGGTCGTCCATTTTGTGATGGGCCGCCAGCTGCTGCTCGATCTTTTGCAGGATGGCCTGGGCGTTGGCCACATCCAGCGGTTTGAGCAGATAATCCAGCGCACCGGCGCGGATGGCCTGTTGTGCGTAGGCGAATTCGGAAAACCCGCTGATGATGACGAATTCGGTGGGGATCTGCTGCTCACGCGTCTTCTGGATCAGGTCGATGCCGGATAATTCCGGCATGCGGATGTCGGTGAACACAATGTCCGGCTGCTCGCGCTGGATCATCCGCAGCGCGTCCATGGGGTTGGTTGTTTCATGAATGATATGGAAATGCTCACTGCCGCGTTCCAGAAACTTTCGGATGCCGACAAGCGCCCACTGCTCGTCATCCACGATGATCGTGCGGTACATGTCTTCACTTCTTTCTTTCGCAGGTGTGCAAACGATACACATATACAATTTATCATATCACATTCTGAACGATCGCGCTATGGTCATTTTTCGTTTTGCGCGCTGGATGATTTTCGGGCACGAAAAAACGGCATCACCGTATCATACTTGCGGTCATGCCGTTTTATGCAGATCGGACTTAGTTCAGGGATTCGGACTCATTCTCGATGGTCACGTCTTCCACGGAGCGCACGGCGAAGCGGGCGATCACCATGCTCAGGTTGTCACGGCCGACGGAGATGGTCAGCGTGTCGTCCTTGATGTCCATGATGGTGCCATAGATGCCGCCGATGGTGCAGATGCGGTCGCCGCGCTTGAGGGCGTCCAGCATGGCCTTTTCCTTCTTGCGGCGCTTGTTCTCGGGGCGGATCATCAGGAAGTACATGATGACGACCATGATGAGGATGGGGGACAGCTGGAGCAGGATTGCCACGATGGACTGACCAGCGGTCATTTCGGTGGCAGCGCCAGTGGTGTCCGCAACGGCGCCGGCTTCTTCGGCCACGGCGGTGGCAATGCCCAGCAGCTTGTAGAGCAGTTCCATAGGTAGAATTTCTCCTTTCAAATCGGTCAGCTTTTCAGCATCGTTATTCATTGTATCATACTTTTGTCTTTGTCACAAGGGGAAAATGCATATGAAACCCGGATTTTCCAATGAAAATCGCGGCCACTGCCGGTGCGGAAAAAGTGCTTGCAATAATTGGCGCTATCGTATACAATGAAAACGACCATATTGGACATAATAAAGGAGGAATCCGTATGAAAAAGCTGCTTGCTATGATGCTGGCGCTGATGATGTGCCTGAGCCTGCTGCCTGCGGGCGCCGAATATGGCGTCATCGGCGGCTCGGACGGCCCGAAGTCTGTTATCGTCAGCACGGTCGGCAATGATCTGATCCTGTTTCCGGACGACCTGACTGTGGCCGCGCAGGAGGCCGGCCGGAAGATCGACGCCGAACTGAAGGTCGCCGAGGTAGCGGGCATCGCGACCGGCGATGATATGCTGGATGCGGCCCTGACTGATCTGCTGCAGTCCATTGCTATCCGGACATCTCAGCAGGAGGATGAGTTCGATCTCGCCCTTGCGCTGGGCCAGACGGATGTGCTGACCTTCGGCATGGCCACTGCGGAGGAGGAAGCGTTTGTGCGCTCCAACCTGCTGGGCAGCACCATTGCTGTTCGTTCTGAGGAGCTGGAGCCCCTGCTCGACCGGCTGCTGGACATGATGTTCCAGATGGAGATGCTGACCGAAGACGAGGTCAACATGTTCAAGGAAGCCATTGCTGCGTTGTCGGACATGATCGTCACCATGGCGGAAAGCGGCAGCTTCGATACGTCCATGACGATGGAAGACTTCCTCACGCTGGATTATTCTGCGGTGATCGACCTGCTCCCCACGCTGACGCAGAAGCTCGAGATGATCGAGAACCCCACTGTCCCCAAGAACTGCGATCCCGCTGCCATGGGCGGCAAGATCAGCCTCACCAACGAGGACATGGTGCAGCTGATGAAGGCGTACCTGCAGGTGCTGCGCGATAATCCCAAGCTGATGAACTTTCTGGCTTCCCAGCTCGGCTATTATACCGAAGCTCAGCTCGACGTTCTGTGGGATACCGTGAAGGACAGCGGTATGTATGCCACCGAGGAGGATTTCCGCAAGGAGAACAAGTCCTTCGAATCCATCCTGAATGAAGAGGAAGCTGCGCTGGACGGCAAGAAGCTGCTGGATGGCACCTATGACATCCTGATCTGTGCTGACAAGGATGGCCAGGTCGTGTACATGACGCTGACCATGCCCATCTTCACCGAGATCGGCAAGCTCTACGCGGCGGACACCGAGATCGCGCCTGATCAGGCCGAAGAGACGACCGCTGCGGCGGATGCTTCCGCGCAGGAGCTCGAAGGCACGACCACTGTCGTGACGCTGGAATACTACCGTCAGACCGTCGCTGAAGGCGTCAGCCATGTGATCAACCTGACCGCGGACGAGGAAACGATCACCATCGACACCCTGGCGAAGGATAACACGGCGCATATCGTCATCAGCACCGTGGATGAGGAGCCCATCATCATCGATGTGACCCTTGCGGACGGCATCCTGACCGCCACCCTGACCATGAAGCCCGACGACGAGAACGAGCTGAGCTGCACCTTCGAGGGTATGTATGTCTGCACCGAAGAGGCGTACAAGCTCTCCCTCAAGCTGACGGGCACCAATGTCTATACGCCCGAAGAGGCGGAGACGCCTTCCGTCAACGGCCTGACCCTGCCCGGCTTTGAAAGCCACAAACCCCAGCCCCGCACCGATGTGCTGGAGATCGCCTACGTGGCGGATTACACCCGCAATGGCGTTGACTTTGAGGGCACGACGGACACGACCATTGCCTACAACGATATCCGCATCGTGATCAAGGGCAGCAGCCGTTCCAGCGAGGCTGCCGCTTCCATCGCCGCTGAGGATGCGATCCATCCTGCTGCGCTGGACGATGCGGCCTTCGCCAACTGGTTCGTCACGCTGATGAACACCCTCAACAGCTGGACTGGCACGCTGCTGACCGCGCTGCCGGAAAGCATGATGACCTATATCTACTATATGATGGGCATGATGGGCATGTAAGCGCACGCGTGACCTGCAATAATGTCCCGGACTGGCTGGAAAAGATTCGCCGGTCCGGGATCTTTGTCTTTTCAGCGAAATGCGGAGGCATTTGCTGCCGGATTTGCAAAAAGAAAGGCTTTTTTCGCCCATTCAGACAATCAACGCTGGAAGGATGTTGCAATCCGCCGGCAAATATGCTATAATATAACTTGGTATGTTACAACGTTTTATGCTGACACGTCCGCTGCTCCTGCGGCATACCATTGCAGCGGCGTGCATATGCTGCGGCGAAAATGCCGCATGACCTTGAAGGAGGTAATCTCTGTGTCTGCCGACCCATGGGGCCCGCTACTGCTTCAACTTCTGCTGATTTTTGTCAACGGCTGGTTTGCTGCGACGGAAGTCGCCATTCTCTCCCTGAATGAGCTCAAGCTCCGCACGGAAGCGGAGGAGGGCGATAAGGTCGCTGCGAAGCTGCTGAAGCTCTCCGAGTCCCCGAATAAGTTCCTGTCCACCATCCAGGTCTGCATCACCCTGGCAGGCTTCCTGGGCTCCGCATTTGCTGCGGATTCCTTCGCTGCACCGCTGGCGCAGGCGGTCACCAATGCCGGCGTCAAAATGGATGCAGGCCTGCTGAACACCCTCTGCGTCATCGTGATCACGGTGGTGCTGTCTTATTTCACCCTCGTCCTGGGTGAATTGACGCCCAAGCGCATCGCCATGCACTACCCGGACAAAATCGCACGCATGGGCCTGCGCGTCATCACGTTCTGCTCGGCGCTGTTCCGTCCCGTGGTGTGGCTGCTTTCCGCCAGCACCAACGGCTTGCTTCGCCTGATGGGCATCGACCCGAATGCGGAGGAGGAAGAGGTCACCGAGGAAGATATCCGCGCCCTGGTGGATATGGGCGAGGAATCCGGCGCGATCGAAGAAGCGGAAAAGGAAATGATCGAGAATATCTTCGAGTTCAACAATCTGACCGCTGAAAACGTCATGACTCACCGCACCGATGTGACGGCCATCTGGGTGGACGAGGACTGGGACGTGATCCTCCAGACCATCCGCGAGACCGGCCTGAGCCGTTTCCCTGTCTACAATGAGGACATGGACGACATCATCGGCACGCTGAACACCCGCGTCTTCCTGCTGAATATGCAGACGGAGCATCCCCGCACGCTGCGCGAGATGATCCGCGAGGCGTATTTCGTGCCCAGCACCGTGCAGGCGGATCTGCTGTTCCGCAATATGCAGACCAAGAAGATCCACATGGCCATCGTGGTGGACGAATACGGCGGCATGAGCGGCATCGTCACCATGGAGGACCTGCTGGAGGAGATCGTCGGCAATATTTATGACGAATTCGATCCTGCGGCAGAGGCGGAGATCGTCCGCGTGAGCGAGGATACCTGGCGTATTTCCGGTCAGGCGTCGCTGGGCGATGTGGCCGAAGCGCTGGACGTGGATCTCCCTCTGGATGAAGACTACGACACTTTCGGCGGACTCATCTTCAGCCAGTTCACGCTCATCCCCAATGACGGCACGCATCCGGAAATGGATTGCTACGGGCTGCACATCGTGGTGGAGAAGATCGAGGAGCACCGCATCGAAAAGGCGCTCGTTACCAAGCTCTATGCGGATGAACCGGACGGCAAGACGGAAACCGACCATAAGTCGGTTTCGGAGGAGGAATGAGCCGTGAGCAATGAAAACGTCCGCCGATATGCGACCAGCGGTGACGTGGACGAGGCACTGTATACGGACATGCTGTTGTACAACTACATGTCGCCGCGTCAAAGGAAAATCCACCTCGCCAACACAGCCATCCTGGTGCTTGCCTATCTTCTGATCATGATCGATCGGGGACCCTTTGATTGGCGCATGTGCCTGGTCATTGTGCTGCTGATCGCCTTGGAATTCATGCCGTTCTGGCTGAAAAAGAAGGCTCACCTGAGTTTCCGGGAGGCCGCAAAGGACGGCAAGCTGTCCTACGCCACAGCCTTCACCGATGCGGAGATCCACATCGAGAACCACACCAACGGCGCGAGTGCGGATGTCCCCCTGAACAGCTTCAGGAAGATCCTCAGCGTGCGAGGTGTATGGGCGCTGGTGTCCAAGGCCGGCTCTTTCTATGTGGTCTTTGCGGATCAGTTGTCCGATACCGACCGAGCGTCGGTTCTGGAATTGCTCAAACAGCATAATCCGAAGATCAAGCTTGCGAAGGCGGTGAAGCGATGCGCCACTTTGAAACGACATCTACCGTGAAGCAGCATGACGCCTGCATCCTGCAGCAATATGCCTATCTGCGCGTTGCGCGGAAGATGGAAGTGATCATGGCCCTTTGCCTGCTTGGCATCGGCGCCGCTGTGGGCTTGTCTTGCATCGGGAAATCCTTGGTTGCTGGGCTGATGTTCTTCTGATTCATGGTTCGGCTGCCTTGATCAGCATTCCCGTGCATTGTGCAAGCGCAAAGAAGGTCGCGGCGCAGCTGCATCCGGATAGCGATGGCGAATGGGCCGTGACGACCTGGTTCGAGCAGGACGGTCTGCATGATCATGAAGCGGATCTGCCGGAGGAAGAGCGCGTCACGGACATTGCGCGTGACATCGTCTGCGCTTATCGCGCCGGGACTGTGCTGCTGCTCTGCACGAAGAACTATACCGTGCTGCCCATTGACCTTGTCCAATTGAGTGAAACCGACCGTAAGTCGGTATTTGAACGGCTGAAATCAGACTGTCCCAAGCTGCAAATGCTGCAAACCAAATAAAAAACCAGCGCAGTTCCTTCATCGGGAGCTGCGCTGGTTTCGTATTTGCTTTTAGTCCGCGAATTGCACGATGGCACCAAGCAGGCCGGGGCCGGTGTGGATCGCCAGGGCCGGGCTGACCGGCGCGATCAGATCCGCCACAACATCCAGCTTTGCACGGAAGGCCTCCAGCAGCGCGCATGCATCTTCGTAGGCGGCACCGTGTACCACGGCCACGCGCACCTTCCGCCCCTGGAAGCGCTTGACGAATTCATCCTGCATGATACCCAGCGCCTTGGTGAAGCCGCGCGCCTTGGCGAGGGTGGCGTACACGCCGTCGTCGTTGACATAAATGACGGGCTTGATCTGCATCAGGCTGCCGAGCACGCCTTCCACCAGGCCGATGCGGCCGCCCTTGCGCAGGAATTCAAGCGTGCGGATGACGAATGCGCCCAGCTGGTGCTTGCGGAGCTCCATCAGGCGGGTGATGACATCCTCCACGGGCATGCCCTTTTCGAGGCTTTCCGCCGCGTCCAGCACCAGCAGACCCTCGCCGTAGGAGACCGTCTGCGTGTCCACCACGTCGATGTGCAGATCCTCGATCTCGTCCGCCAGGATGCTGACCATATTATAGGTGCCGGACAGGTTGCCGCTGATGCACAGATGCAGCACACGGGTCGCGCCTTCTTCCTTCAGCTGGCGGTAGAGCGCACTCACATCTTCCGGCAGGGGCAGGGAGGTCTTGGGCAATTCAGTCTTCAGCAGTTCGTAGACCTGATCCGTATTGATCTCGGTCCGGTCGCGATATTCCCCGTGGCTGGTGGCGACGCGCAGAGAAACCAGGCGAATATCATATTTGGCCACCTGTTCCTCCAGCAGATCGCAGGCCGTGTCAGCTACCAATGCGACACGATCGTTTCCGATAGTAAACATAACTGAAAGCCCCCTTAAAAATCAACTTCTGTTTATTATAACCCTTTCTTTGCCCGAAAGTCAAGTGGAGAACCGTGAATTGCTATTTTGCCGAAACATGTGTAAATGTTTCGCCCATAAGGTTGACTTTTTCAGGCGAATGCTATACCATGTTATATGTAGGAATATGGAATCAAACCGCTGTTACAGCGGATGAATTCGGAGGCAACGATAATATGACCAAGCTTGTCAAAAAGCTGATCTGCGCATTTCTGGCCTTGCTGATGATCCTGTCGGCAATGTCTGTTGCGCTGGCGGAGGAGACCGCGCTGCGCATCGATTTCAGCGGCGTGTTCGCCACGAAGGACGGCAATGATGCAACCGTGCCGCTGGAGGGCGTGTTCGAGGTCTTCCGGGAGGATGAGCGCCTGTTCGCGCTCCATGTCACGCCCGATGGCGAGAACACGATGGACGTCCCCGGCGCCGGGCAGATCCGCCTTGTGCCCGTGATGGACACCATCCCGGCCGGCATTGTGCTCAGCGAGTATGGCTATAGTCTGACACTCACCGCTGGACGGCTGAACATCGCGCCGCTGACGGTGCGGGCCAATGCGGGCCTGTTCGTCTTGGAGGGCGATGCTGATACGGAATACGCGCTGCTGGACGCAGAAGGGGAGTACGCGCTGACTTTCTGCACGGACGAAAACGGCCGCTTCGAGCTGGATGTGGCCATCGCCGCCGGCGTCTATACGCTGACAATGGCGGAACCGGCGGAAGGCTGGGTCGATCAGGAGATCGAGATCCAGACCTATGCAGGCGAAGAGACTGTGCTGATGATCCACGCGGTAACGTTGGCATCCGCCGAGCCCGAGGCGACTGTGATCCCCGAAGCGTCGGCTGAACCTACCCCTGGATCCACGCCTGTCCCGACGGAAACGCCCGCGCCGACGCAGGCTCCTACGCCTGTTTCGCAGGAAGGCACGCTGGTGGTGACCGCTTCCGGCGCACAGGCGGATCTGGCATATCAGATCACCGCGGATGAAGCAGCGATCGCGCAGGGGACGCTGAATGCGGATTCACCCATCCGCCTCGATGGCCTGCAGCAGGGCGAATACCTTGTCACCCTGACGCTGCCGGAAGATGTGGCGCTGGTGCGTCTCAACAGCATCGACACGGCGCAGTTCGGCACGGCCAGCTGGCGCGTGGCGGTCACGGCGATGGCGGAAAGTGTCTATACCGTGGAGCTCGCCCAGACGGCCAATGTGGCGGTGTCCTTCGTCAATGTGCAGCCCATCGCTGCGTCGGCCAATGCCAGCCCCCTGCACATGAATGAGGACGGCACCGGCACGGCGGATCACCTGCTGCCCGGCGACTGCATCATTGAAGTCACCCTGCCTGCAGGACGTTATGCCTTCGATGATGCCCAGTGGACGATGACCGACCAGGGCAACGGCACTTATCTTGCGAAGGCGGCACTCACGCTTGAGGGCGGCGAAGTGGCGGAACTGTCCGCTGTGACCCGCCTGACCGAGGGCGGTGTCCGCGGCCTGGTAAACGGCACCAACGACAAGCCCCTTTCCGGCGTCATCGTCACGGTGAGCGATGCATCCGGCGCGGCTGTCGAGAACCTCACCACCGATGCAAACGGCGCGTGGCAGATCACCGCGCTGCCCTATGGCACTTACAGCGTGCAGTATGACAGCGAGGGCGTTGCCATCCCCGGCACGTCCTTCACCCTGGATGACGCCAATATCCAGGCGGAGCTGACGGCTGATGCGGAAAAACCCGCGAAGATCACCGTCCGCGCCTTCCTGGATGAGAACAACAATGGCAACAGCAAGGGCGATAGCTTCGTCAAGGACGTTGAGATCGAGCTGCTGGCTGCGGACGGCACGGCCGTGACTTCCGCCGTGACCAACAAGAACGGCTATGCGACTCTCTACGCCGGTGCAGGCACTTACACCGTGCGCGCCACAGTGCCTGCCAACTACGGCTTTGGCAAGACGGGCGACGGCAACGGCTACACGAACAGCATCATGGCAGAAACGGCTGACCGCACGCAAGTCAGTGCTCCGGTGACGCTCAGCCTCAACGATCCGCTGGAGGTCGGCATCGGCCTTCAGGCCATGGCGCGTGTGACAGGCACCGTCTGGAACGATGTCAACGCTGATGGCATCTGGCAGGCGAACGAACCCGGCATCCCCGGCGTGCGCGTCACCATCGAGGGCAAGAAGGTCGGCGTTTTCCGCGAGGTCTACACCGACGAAAACGGCTTCTATGAGCTCGGCCAACTCAAAAAGGGCACCTACGAGCTGACCTGCTATGTGCCGGATGAATACGTCTTCACTGTGAAGGCCAAGGGTGATGTGGCGCAGATCTCCCGCATGACCACCGAGGCTGACCGCGCCGGCACGGATCAGATCACCCTGGACCGCGGCGAGGTCTACACCGATCACAATATCGGCATGATGGACGGTGTCATCATCGAGGGTGTGTGCTTCCTGGATGAGAACTACAATGGATATTACGACGAGGGCGAACGGACGCTCGCCGGTGTGGAGATGCGTCTGGCGCGCCAGAGCAACAATGTTCTGCTGCAGCAGACCGTCTCGGATGAAAACGGCGTCTACCACTTCTATGGCCAGCGCGGCAGCACCTTCACCATCCGCGCGAACCTGCCCTCCGGCTATGTGTTCTCCGTTGTCGGCACCGGCGAAAACGGCAACCGCTTTGCCCCTGATGGCTACAACACCGAACACCGCCTGAAGGACGTCACCCTTGAAAACGGCAGCTATATGCAGGCCATGCTCGGTGCGGTGACCTTCGGCACCATCAGCGGCAAGGTCTACTTTGACGAAAACTTCTCCACCGCCTATGAAAGCGGCGAAAAGGCCGGTTCCGGCTATCTGGTCACGCTGCTGGATGCAAACGGCGGGAAGGTCGCTTCCAAGAAGACGGACCGCAACGGCAATTACACCTTCGAGAAGCTCAATCCCGGTCAGTACATCCTGACCATGACCCCCGAAAAGGGCTATGCCTTCACTGCTGTGGGCGCTGGCAATGTGCTGAAGACCCAGGACGACGGCACGGGCCGCAGCAATGCGCTCCAGTTGACGATGGGGGAGGATATGTCCGCCAACATCGGCATGATCAAGCCTGCCAAGGTCTCCGGCGTCGTCTTTGCGGATGAGAATGACAACGGCCTGCAGGATCAGGGTGAAAAGGGGCTGACCGGCACCGTCGTCCGCCTCATGGGTGAATCCGGCGAGGCCGATTCCATCACCGTGGGCGCAAATGGGCAATTCAGTTTCAATGCGGTGCTGCCCGGCAAGTATTATCTGCGCTATGAGCTACCGGAGTCCGGCGTGTTCTCTCCCGTTGCAGCGGGGGGCAATGCGATCACCGGCGAGGGACGGACGGCTGATACGGCGTGGTTCAGCGTGGAGGTCGGTTCCGCCTATGCCGCACCCGTCTGCGGCGCGAGCCTGCTGAGCACCATTTCCGGCGTGACCTTCGCAGACACCAACGGCAATGGCGAACTGGATGCGGATGAAGCCTTCCTGGCGGGGCTGCGCATCTCCATGACCCCTGAAAACCCCGCACAGCAGGCGTACACCGTCGTCACTGGTGAGGATGGTGCCTTTGCGATCGAAGGTATCCGTCCCGGCGTGTATACGCTGACGGTGGAATGCCCCGATGCCTGCGTGCTCTCCCGCATGCCCAAGGCTGATCTTGGCCTGACGCACGGCCTGAATGCCCAGTCCATCCGCCTGACGGTTGAAATGGGCTCCCGGCTTACTCAGCAGCAGCTTGGCTGCGTGCTACCCTCGAAGTGGACGGGCTATGCGTACCTGGATGAAAACTATGACGGCATTCGCGCAGCGAATGAAGCGCCCGCTGTGGGCGAGACCATCCTGCTGCTGGATGCCAATTCCGGCGAAACGGTCGCCAGCGTCCTGACGGATGAAAACGGCGCCTTCCTCATCGAAGGCATCGCCCCTGGCGAATATGAGCTGGCGTATGAGCTGGGCGAGGGCAACCTCGTGCCCAAGGCTGGCGACAATCATCTCCACCTGTCGGGCAAAATGATGACGACCGGCCGCGTCCGCGTGAATGAAAACGAGGATATGACCGATACGCTGGTGGCCATCGTCCGCACGACGAACATCGGCGGCCGCGTCTGGCTGGAGAAGCATGACGGCGTCACCTCTGTCGCGGGCGCGAAGGTGCTCCTGCTGGATGGCGATGGAAAGCAGGTCGCGGAATGCGTCACGGGTGAAGACGGCCTGTATGCCTTCGATGGCCTGATGCCCGGAGAATACACGCTGGACGCGACCATCCCCGCCGGCTACACGCTGGTGGAGGACGGCGACGCCCATCTGGCGGTAGCGGGCCTGTTCACTGTGATCAGTGAGGCCAATGGCGTTCATGGCGTCAGCACGGCCTTCTACCTGCAAATGGCGGATCATCAGCTTGCGCTGGATATCGGCTGCGTGCTGCCCGGCCGCCTTGGCGACAAGGTCTGGCTCGACCTGAATGGTAACGGCCTGCAGGATGGCGACGAAGGCGGCATCCCCGGCGTGACCATCGACCTGATGCGCGGCGACCGCGTGCTCATGACCGCCGTCTCCGACCAGTATGGCTATTACTGCTTTGAAGATCTGTACCCGACGGAATACGTCCTGCGCGTCACCTGGCCGGACGAGATCAAGCCGACCATCCTGCGCACGGAGATCCCGCAGATCTCCTCCGTCCTGCAGGAGGACGGCCTGTCCATCCCTGTGACGGTGGAAAGCAACAAGGCCAATTACGCCGCTGATCTGGGCTTCGCCCTGGTTGAGGAAGGCAAATACCCCGCCGGTTATGGCGAAGGCAAGACGCAGACCTGGAAAAAGTAAATCTCTCTGAAGTGGCCGCGGCATCACGCTGCGGTCGCTTTTTTGCATGAAAAAAGCCTGCACGCACGATGCATGCAGGCCGGGAGTCCTTATTCCTGGTTCGCCAGATTCTGCTTGGCGGTGGAGAGCATCAGCTTGATGCGGTTGAGCTGATTGACCTCCGACGCGCCGGGATCGTAGTCCACCGCGATGATGTTTGCCTGCGGATACGCCTTCTTCAGCTGCTTGATGACGCCCTTGCCGACCACATGGTTGGGCAGGCAGGCAAAGGGCTGGATGCAGACGATATTCGGCACACCCGTGGTGATCAGCTCGGCCATTTCGCCGGTGAGGAACCAGCCTTCGCCGTACTGATTGCCGATGGACAGGAAGGGCTTTGCCAGTTTGGCGACCTTATCGATGCGCAGGGGCGCGTCAAAGCGCTTGCTCTTTTCCAGCGCATCCAGCGCAGGCTTGCGCAGCAGATAGATCGCATGGATGCCGATGTCTGACACCAGCTTGGAGCCGCTTCCCAGGAATCGATGCTTGTAGGTGCCGTTGTGCAGCGAATAGTTCATGAAGTCCATCAGGTCGGGCACGACAGCCTCGGCACCCTCTCGCTCCAGCAGCTCCACCAGATGGTTGTTCGCCAGCGGCATGTACTTCACGAGGATCTCGCCCACCACGCCGACGCGAGGCTTGCGCAGCGTCTCATCGATGGGCAGCGCGTCGAATGCCTCGATGATGCCCTTGCACACGCGCGAATAGCTCCACTTGCTGTGCTTGTTGATCAGGCTGTCGATGGCGATCTCTTGCCACTGGGCGTGGAGCGCATTGGCGGAGCCGGCTTCCAGCTCATACGGGCGGACGCGGTACAGGCATCGCATGAACAAATCGCCGTACACAACGCCCTGTGCGGCGCGGAAGAGGAGCTTCAGCGGCACCTTGAAGCCGCTGTTGTGTTCCAGGCCGACCGCATTGAGCGAAATGACCGGGATATGCCCCAGATTCGCCTTGTCCAGTGCGCGGCGGATGAAGCCGATGTAGTTGCTCGCACGGCAGCAGCCGCCGGTCTGGGTCATGATGATGGCCAACTTGTTCGTGTCATAGCGGCCGGAGAGCACGGCCTCCATGATCTGTCCGACGACGGTGATGGACGGGAAGCAGGCGTCATTGTTGACGTATTTCAGGCCGGTGTCGATGGCCGTGCGGTTGTCGTTATCCAGCACTTCCATGTTGAAGCCGTATTGGCGGAACACGGGTTCCAAAATGTCGAAGTGGATGGGGCTCATCTGCGGCGCGAGGATGGTATACCCTTCGCGGAACATCTCCTTGGTGAATTCCGTCCGGTGATAGGCGGCGCTTTCCGGCTGAGCGGTGATGTGTCGCTCCTTGCGCAGCTTCATCGCGGCGAGCAGGCTGCGGATGCGGATGCGCACCGCGCCCAGGTTGTTCACCTCGTCGATCTTGAGTACCGTATAGAGCTTGTTGCTCTTCTGCAGGATCTCGTTGACCTGATCCGTGGTAACGGCATCCAGGCCGCAGCCAAAGGAGTTGAGCTGCACCAGTTCCAGATCATCGCGGGTGGAAACGAATTCCGCCGCGTTATACAGGCGGGAGTGATACACCCACTGGTCCAGCACGCGCAGGGGGGCCGTGGGATTATCCAGCTGGGGCAGGCTGTCCTCGGTGAAAACATACAGCCCGTAGGATGCGATCAGCTCCGGGATGCCGTGGTTGATTTCCGGGTCGATGTGATACGGGCGACCGGCCAGCACCACGCCGTTTTCGCCGCGCTGCTCCATTTCGTGCAGCAGCTCCGCACCCTTGGCACGGATGTCCGCCTTCGCCTGCTGCTGTTCAGCCCAGGCTGCATGGACAGCAGCCTTCACTTCCGCCTCAGGGATGCCCCATTCGCGCTGGCACACGTCGATGAGCCGGTGCGCGGCGGTCTGTTCGCTGGTGAAGGCGATGAACGGGCGGATGTAATGCACTTCGCCCGAGGTAACTGCCTCGACATTGTTCTTCAGGTTCTCAGCGTAGGAAACGACAATGGGGCAGTTGAAGTGATTTTGCGCCTTGCCGTTTTCCTGATGCTCATAGAACACGCAGGGGTGGAAGATTGTCTTGACGCCCTCGTTGATGAGCCATTGTACATGACCATGCGCGAGCTTCGCCGGGTAGCATTCGGACTCCGAGGGGATGGACTCCATGCCCAGCTCGTAGAGCTTGCGCGTGGAAAGGGGAGACAGCACGGCGCGGATGCCCAATTCGCGGAAGAACGTCGCCCAGAAGGGGTAGTTCTCATACATGTTCAGCACACGGGGCAGGCCGACAGTACCGCGAGGCGCGTTTTCTTCCGCCAGCGGCTCATAGCGGAAGAGTCGCTCCCGCTTGTATTCCACCATGCTCGGGCCCTTGCGCTCACTGTGGCTGGCACCAAGCCCCTTTTCGCAGCGGTTGCCGGTGATGTGCCGGTTGCCGTTGGAGAAGCGGTTGATGGTCAGCGTGCAGCGGTTCGTGCAGCCCTTGCAGCGCGTGGTGGAGGTCTCGTATTGCAGCGCGAGGATGTCGTCCAGCGCCAGCATGGTCGTGGGCTGGCCGTGATACCGGCTGCGAGCGATCAGCGCCGCGCCGAATGCACCCATCATGCCGGAAATGTCGGGGCAGGTGGCCTCCACACCGGCGATCTTCTCGAATGCGCGCAGCACCGCCTGATTATGGAACGTGCCGCCCTGCACCACGATGTGATCGCCCAGCTCAGAGGCATCCGCCAGCTTGATGACCTTATACAGTGCGTTCTTGATGACCGAATACGCCAAACCGGCGGAAATATCGGAGACCGGTGCGCCTTCCTTCTGCGCCTGCTTCACGTTGGAATTCATGAAGACCGTGCAGCGCGTGCCCAGATCGATGGGGTGCGCCGCGAAGAGCGCCTCGTTGGCGAATTCCTTTGCCGTATAGCCCAGGGAATTGGCGAAGCTCTCGATGAAGGAGCCGCAGCCGGAGGAGCAGGCCTCGTTGAGCAGCACCGTGTCCACGCAGCCATCGCGGAGCTTGATGCACTTCATGTCCTGACCGCCGATATCCAGCACACAGTCCACCTGCGGATCGAAGAACGCAGCCGCCGTGCAGTGCGCGATGGTTTCGACCTCGCCTTCATCCAGGGAGAAGGCGGATTTCAGCAGCGTTTCGCCATAACCGGTGGAGCATGCACGCACGATGTGCGCCGTGTCAGGCAGCTGCTCCTTCAGTTCCGCGATGGCCGCCATGGCCGTCTTGATGGGATTGCCCTGGTTGTTCGCGTAGTAGCTGAACAGCAGCTGGCCGTCCTGGCCGATCAGTGCGGCCTTGGTGGTGGTAGAACCCGCATCGATGCCCAAGAAGCAATCGCCGGAATAGGTCTTGATATCGCCCTTGGACACGGATGCACGCTGGTGGCGCGCACGGAAGGCGTCATAATCCGCCTGAGAGGCGAAAAGGGGATCAAGGCGTTTGAGCTCAAAGCTCATCTGCACGCCCTTTTCGAGCCGCTCCATCACGGTCTCAAGCGGGATGGGCGTAGCATCCGCCGCTTCCATCGCGGCGCCCATAGCAGCGAAGAGGTGGGAGTTTTCCGGATCCACGGTGGTTTCCGCCGTCAGCCCCAGCGTGCGGACGAAGGCTGCTTTCAGCTCCGTCAGGAAATGTAGCGGGCCGCCCAGGAAAGCCACACAGCCGCGGATGGGCTTGCCGCAGGCCAGGCCGGAAATGGTCTGATTCACCACCGCCTGGAAGATGGAGGCGGCCAGATCAGCGCGTGCTGCACCCTCATTGATCAGCGGCTGAATATCCGTCTTGGCGAACACGCCGCAGCGCGCCGCGATGGGGTAGATGCGCTGGTACTGGGCGGCCTCGCGGTTCAGCCCTTCCGCATCCGTCTGAAGGAGCGCTGCCATCTGGTCGATGAAGGAGCCTGTGCCGCCTGCACAGACGCCGTTCATGCGCTCCTCCAGGCCGCCGGTGAAATAGATGATCTTCGCGTCTTCGCCGCCCAGCTCGATGGCGACATCCGTCTGGGGCGCCTGCTTCTTCAGCGCCGTGGCGACGGCTACCACTTCCTGCACAAAGCTGATATCAAGTGCCTTGCCCAGATTGATCGCGCCCGAACCGGTGATGCGCATCTTCAGGTTGCAATCGCCCAGGCATTCCTTCGCCTCACGCAGCAGCGCCGCAAGGGTTTGCTGGGTCTGCGCCATATGGCGGCGATACTGCCCGTAGAGCATCTGCCCCTCGTCGTTCTGGATGACGAGCTTCACAGTGGTCGAACCGACATCAATGCCGGCCTGGTAGGCGGGGAGGCTTTCGTACCGTTCGCTTTGGTTCATATTCCTGATCTCCAACTTCCATCTCAAGGATATATGGCCTGAAATCAGCCATGATCAAAGCGGCTGCCATGACGGACAGCCGCATTTCGCTTTCGGCGGTGTATTTTTCGGCATTTTTGCGAAAAATACACCTATGTAACTGTAATGTTCTGCTGTGAACTAAATATGAAGCGATCGTAAATAATGTCGAAACATGGCGCGATTTTCGCACGAAAAAAGCTGCTCTCGCTGGAGCGCAGCCTTTCCATCGCTTACTTGTCGAACACAAAGGGATTGCCGTTCTGCGGGTCAAAGGTGACCTTGCCGGTCAGGCGGACGTCTGCAGTGCCCTCCGGGATCGGCATGGAATCCACGCAGAAATCCTTGGTGGATTCGCTGCCGATCATATAAACGGTGGTCGCAGCCGTGTCGATGGAGAAGGACTTCTCCTCGCCGTTCTTCAGTTCGCCCAGTTTGCGACAAGCGGCGCCCTTGATGGTCAGCTCATTGGCCGCTGCATCCGCCACATAAACCAGCATCTTGCCCAGGAAGCCGGCAAAGCTCTTGTTGCGCTTGATCGTCAGTGTACGTGCCACATTCAACACCTCCTCTCTGCGATCTATTATAGTCCAAACAAAGAATACTGTCAAGATGAACAAAGGGCTTTCTATGATCGCATATATGTGCTATAATCATGTCGAATCAACTACAAAAGGAGCGACTCACATGCAGATCGTGTTTCTGACGGCCCTCGGCGTTGGCGGGGCTACACTCGTTGGTGCATTGCTGGGATTCATTTTCCGCAGCATTTCCCATCGTTTTTCGGATATCGTGCTCTCGTTTGCAGCGGGCGTCATGCTGGCGGCGGCTGTGCTCGGCCTGATCCTGCCGTCCATCGAGTACGGCGGCGAATGGGGCCTGCTGTATACCATCCCGGGCATTATCGTCGGCGCGCTGTGCCTGAATCTGCTGGATAAGCTCGTGCCGCATCTGCATAAGCTCGTCGGTACGGACAGCGAAGCGCATCATAACGCCAGCCTGGACAAGGTGCTGCTCTTTGTCATGGCCATTGCGATCCACAACCTGCCTGAAGGCCTCGCAGCGGGTGTGGGCTTCGGCTCGGAGGACATTTCCCACGCGTTGCTGATCGCAGGCAGCATCGCCCTGCAGAACATCCCGGAGAGCATGGTCATCATCGCGCCGATGCTGGCTGCAGGCGTCTCCACGAAGCGGACGATGCTCGCGGCAGCTATGACGGGCGCGGTGGAGGTCGTTGGCACGTTGCTGGGCTATTACACCGTCAGCATTTCGCAGGCCGTGCTGCCCTTTGCACTGGCCTTTGCCGGCGGCACCATGCTCTATGTCATCAGCGACGAGATGATCCCGGAGACCCATGCGCATGGTGCTGAGCGCGGTGCCACCTGGGCGCTGCTTATTGGCTTTTGTGTGATGCTGATTTCGGATGTGCTGCTGAGCTAATGCAAGCAGATCAGCGTTTTTCTCCAGTACAGCAGTTGTAATTTTCCTGACTTTGCGATAAAATAGCATGGTGCGGTGTGCAATACGCCGCATCCATGTCAAACCAACAGAAAGGGATGATTTCCTTGGCAGGAAAGATCCGTGTGGCCATCCTTGGCTATGGCAATCTCGGCCGCGGCGTGGAAGCCGCCATGCCGCATCAGCCTGATATGACTTTGCAGGCGATCTTCACCCGTCGCGCGCCTGAGACCCTTCACCCCATGACGGATGTGCCTGTTTACCATGTGGACGAGCTGCTGGCACACAAGGACGAGATTGATGTGCTCATCCTCTGCGGCGGCAGTGCGACCGATCTGCCTGTGCAGAGTCCGGAATGGGCTGCGCATTTCAATATCGTGGACAGTTTCGACAACCACTCCCGCATTCCGGAGCATTTCGATGCGGTGGACGCTGCCGCCCGCGTCGCCGGTACGACTGCGCTGATCTCCGTCGGCTGGGATCCCGGTCTGTTCAGCCTCCAGCGCCTGCTGGGCAACTGCGTGCTGCCCAATGGCAAGGATTATACCTTCTGGGGGAAGGGCGTCAGCCAGGGGCATTCGGATGCCATCCGCCGGATCGATGGCGTGAAGGACGCCAAGCAGTACACCATTCCGGTGGAATCCGCGCTGGAGCGTGTTCGCGCAGGGGAGGATCCTGAGCTGACTGCGCGCGAAAAGCACCTGCGTGAGTGCTTCGTCGTCGCGGAGGAAGGCGCTGATCTTGCCCGCATCGAACGGGAGATCAAGACCATGCCTGCGTATTTCGAGCCCTATGACACCACGGTGCATTTCATCACCGAGGAGGAGCTCAAGCGCGACCACAGCGGCATTCCCCATGGCGGATTCGTCCTGCGCAGCGGCGTCACCGGCCTCCACGGCGAGACCCGTCAGATGATCGAATACCAGCTGACGCTCGGCTCCAATCCGGAATTCACCTCCAGCGTGCTGGTGATGTGCGCCCGTGCAGCCGTGCGGATGAACCGCGAGGGCCAGGTGGGCTGCAAGACCATTCTGGATGTCGCACCGGCGTATTTCTCACCGAAGGACGGCGCTGAACTCCGCCGTACCCTGCTGTAATCTACCGCAATAGAAGATCCCCTGTCAGGCAGCAACGCCTGGCAGGGGATCTTTATGTGTCCGATTGGCTTACTTGATGGTGGTTTTCAGGGTGAAAGGCACGCCCCAAACGTAGTAGGTGATGGTCACCTCGCGGATCTCGTGCATGTTCACGTCCGTCAGGATGGTCGCGGAGACATCAGCCGTCTGCTGTGCGGGCAGGGTGATGTTGGCGGTAGAGCCAATCTGCAGCACATCACCCGACATGGGCGTGATCTGCATTTCGATCATTTCAGCGTTGACCGCGCAGTTATTGCGCAGGCGGACGGTGTAGGTGTAGAACTTGTAATTCTCCGCGCTGGAGAGCTCCTGCGTGCTGATATAGGGGGTGCCGATCACGGCATTGAGGCGGACCTGGTCGCTTAGCTCCTCAAAGAGCGCCGGCTGATCCTGCGCGAGGGTCGATCCGACACCGACCGCTTCCACATAGATGTTCGAGGACATGTACATATATCCAACACCGACCAGCGTGGCGATGAGGACAAGAACAGTCAGAATGGCAAAGTATTTCATGTTCAATTCCTGCTTTTCAATATGAATTTTCCTGCAGCAAGCGGTTCATCTCTTCGATCATCTCCGCATCCTTCAGGCTGAATTTGAATTCCACGCGGCGGGATTCGTCGCGGTTCACTTCGTTCGTGCCGGGATAGTAGATCAGGTCGGTCTCGCTGCGGCCGGTGGCGGTCAGCAGCTTCTGCAGCCGCTCGCGTTCCGGCGTGCCCTCGCGGTACATGCTCAGCACATACATCATGACCTCGTATGCACGCTCCTGGGAGAGCTTCATGTTGCTTTCCCAGGTGCCGACGTCATCCGTATGGCCTTCGATGACGATCTGACCCAGATAGTCGGCGTATTCCGGGCGCAACAGCACTTCCAGATAGATGGGGATGAATCGGTTCAGCAGCGCTTTGCCGTCCGCCATGATGGTGCTGGAGCCAGTCTTGAACAGTACGGCGCTGTCCAGCACAATGTCGCCGGTGTTTTTGTCCACCGCGGCGGACAGGCTCGAAGCGGACAAGGAAGAGGACAGCTCGGCGATGATCTCGGACTTCACGCCGACCATGTTGGCGATTTCGTCGGTCTTGCTGTTGAGTGCGGCCTGCTGAGCATTGACGAGCTGGATGGCGGAATTCAGCTCCTGTTCCTTGCTGTCCAGCTGCGACTGCAGGATGATGAGCTGCGCTTCCTTGCCGGCGAGGGTGCTCTTTGCTTCCTCCAGGGCAGCCTGGTTTTCACCCAGGACGATGTATGCTTCCTCCAGGGCGGATTGCTGTTCATCCAGCTGGGTCATGATGACGGTGATCTGTGCGCTTTGGTGATCCATCGTCACCTGCTGCGAGGCGATTTGAAGGGTCTGCTCGTCCAGCTTGAGCTGCTGATCGGTGATGAGCAGCTTCTGCTTGTCCAGCTCGGCGGATTTGCTCTCCATCATGGTGAAGTACTGGTAGAGGATCACGCAGAGCATCAGGACGAACATCAGCAGCAGCGCGCACATCAGGTCGGAATAGCTAATCCAGCTCGCACCGGAATTTCCGCCATGCCCTGCGCGGCTGTTGTGGATGCGTTGGCGCGCCATGCCTTACACCTCCTTCGCGGGGATGGCCTGCTTCAGCTCAGTCAGGAGTTTCTGCAGTTCGGACGCGGCATTCATCGTCTGTGCGGAGGAGCCATCGGCATTCAGGGACTCGATCTTCTCCGTCAGGGCGGCCATCAGGGTGGTCATGTTCTGGTCGAACATCCCCAGCGCCTCGCTCAGACTGCCAACGACATTCTGTACGAAGGTCTGGCAGCCTTGGGAGAGCTCCTCGCTGGACGCCGCCATACTCGCGGACACCTTGTCCAGGTGCTGCGCGGTGACGGTGGTGTTCTGCTGCATGCGGGTCATGGTCTTTTCGCTGTCGCTGGTGAAGGCACTCATGCTACCCAGGAGGCTGTGATGGCTGTCGGAGATCTGCTGGAGCAGTCTGCTCTGCTGCGTGTTCATCTGCTGCATCTTTTCAAGCAGGGAGGATGCGCTCTGCTCGAAGCGTTCGTCGCGGTGGCGCGCATCGCCCAACTCGCGGACGTAATTCTCGAAATGGCTCATCACATCCGCGCTGACGGTATGCAGCTGCTGCACATCCGCCACGATGGTGGACGCGGCGGCCATCGCCTGGCGGATCTGCTCCAGGGAAGCCTTCTGGTTCTGATTGACTTCGGTCATCGTGCGGCCGAGCTGCACGAACTGGTCGTTCAGGGAGGTATTCATCTGCTGCACGAATGCGCCAACGATGCGGCCAACGCCATCCACCTGCGCGCGGGTGGCGCCAACAAGGAAGTTGTCCATGGCATTGGCAACGGGGGTCATCGCGCGGGAGACGCTGCTCTCCATTGCGGTGGCCAGCTGGCCGGGAAGCACATCGGTCATGCCGGAAAGCATGTGATTGGCATCCTGATTCTGGCAGATCAGCTGCACATCGTTATCCAGCGGACGCTGCATGGCCAGGCTGGTGAAGCATTCCACAAAGTCATCGATCGCCCGGTAGGAGCTGCCCTGCAGGATGCGGTTGAGCATGTTGAACACGATGGAGCAGCTGACGCCAGCCACGGACGTGCCGAAGGCGAACTGCATGCCGGAAAGCAGCACCGGAATGCCCTCGATGATCGCATCGGAGTTGGAGAAGTCCAGGCCGCCAAGGCCGCGCACCATGCCCATGAAGGTGCCGAGGATGCCCAAGGAGGTCAGCAGACTGGGGATCAGCTCAGCCAGGGTGGCATTGCCGGGGCCGTGGGTGACGGTGTCGTCGTTGATGTAGTCCTCCACGTTGCAAGGGAGGCCACGGCGATCCAGTTGTTCAGCGTTCTGCAAAAAGCGCAGCCAGGAGCCCTTCAGCCGGTTGCCCATGAATCGCTTTTCCTGCCAGACGGGCGTACCCTGGCGGGTGCCAGCGTCCTGCTGCATGCGACGGATGGCGCGGCGAAGCGCACGGTTGGTGCCGATGAGCGGCAGCAGGCATTTGAATACGCCGATCAGCGTGACGATGATGATGGCGGAGTAAATCAGGATGTCCTGCAGGTTGGTCAGCAGATCACTGGTCAAATTCGTCATAGTGGGCATGAGGAACCTCCTGTGTAGAATGATCATGTCAAGGCGATTTACGCCGATATAACAATCCCATTATCTATTTTACACGATTTTCGCCCCGTTGTAAACGACAAATGTAACACTTGCCTGCACTGAAACACGCATTTTCCCTGCTGAGGATGCATATCTTGCCATTGAAGCGGAGGAATCGACCATGCGGAAAGTCAGGTATGGGCCATATCGGCCTGCGCCGCGCGGATGCTGCCGGTCTTCTGCGGACCGGTTCTGGTGGCTGACAGGATGTGCACTCATCAGCGGCGGATTGGTGCTGCTCTTCCTGTGCATTCCGGGCTGGGCCTGGGCTGCATTGGCAGGAGGCGCGCTTGTTTGCGCCGGATGGGCATTGATCTCGACCTGCAGGAGGTGAAAGACGATGAAGGTGCGTATGATCTGCGTCAGGCTGCCGAAATTCATGGGCGGTCTTGTGCGGAAGCTGACCAGGGGGAGAACATGAACGCGCTTCGCCTCGCCGGAATACCGGTCGGGGCGCGTTTCTTTATTAGAGGATATCGTGCGCATCAAAAAGGAGGAGAAAGGCGAACCTTTCTCCTCCATGCATTTTTCGTTTGACCGGGCTGGGGAATTACTCCTCCTCGTCCTCGACCTTGTCCGCCGCAGCGATGACCTTCTTGGCCACGTCGCCAGGCACTTCCTCATAACGCTCGAAGGTCATGGTGAAGGAGCCGCGCGCCTGGGTCATGGAGCGCAGGTCGGTGGCGTACTTGAACATTTCGGCCTGCGGGCATTCCGCGACGACCTGCTGCATGCCGCCCACCTGATCCATGCCGATGATGCGGCCGCGGCGCTTGTTCATGTCGCCCATGATGTCGCCCATG